>JAKIVA010000090.1 GCA_021647265.1 Lutibacter sp. | reverse complement strand
GTATAATACAGAAAGATTACATTCTAGTTTAGGTTACTGTACTCCTCTAGAAATAGAATTAAAACTAAAAGGAATTATTAACAAAGCTGCTTAAATTAAAATTGTACCAAATTTACTAGGTAGTCCAATCTACATTTTTTAATGTCGAACTCCTTTAGATTTGTTATAGCAAAATATATTTATTCTATAATTTCAGTTACAAAACTAGGAATTTCTGCTACTCCTTTTTCTTGTAAAAAATTAATAAAGGCCGAACCAATAATGGCTCCATTCATATATTTACAGGCAGTATTAAAAGTCGATTTATTTGAAATTCCAAAACCGACAATTAAAGTGCTTTTTAAATTCATTTTTTGAATTCTTTCAAAATAGGCCATTTGCTTTTCTGAAATTTCACCTTTAGCTCCTGTAATTGAAGCAGATGCCACTACATAAATAAATGCATTGGTAATTTTATCAATTTTTCTAATTCTTTCTTCAGAAGTTTGAGGTGTTATTAAAAATACATTTGAAATTCCATAATTTGTAAATAATTGTTGGTAATGATTCTCATATTCAATCATTGGTAAATCTGGTATAATAACCGTTTCAATACCACAATCTTTACATTTCTGACAGAATTTAGATTCACCATATTTTAGAATCTGATTTAAATAACCCATCAAAACTAGAGGGGTTTTAACGGAATCTTTTAACGCTTCTAATTGACTAAAAATAATATCTAAATTCATTCCATTCTCCAAAGCTACTGAACTACTATGTTGTATCGTTGGTCCATCAGCCAATGGATCCGAATATGGCAAGCCAACTTCAATAAAATCTACGCCATTACTCTCTAAATTTTTAATAATTTGTTCCGTATCATTTAATTTTGGGAAACCTGCAGTAAAAAATACCGACAATAAATTATGCTGCTTTTCACTGAATAAACTTGTTAACTTACTCATCTTTTAAATGTGTTATATAGGTTTCTAAATCTTTATCTCCTCTGCCCGATAAATTAACAACAACAACTTGGCCTGTTGTAAATTTCATTTTAGGCAATACAGCCAATGCATGAGCCGATTCTAATGCAGGAATAATACCTTCAATTTTTGTTAACTCATACGCAGCATCTAACGCTTCTTGGTCTGTTGCATTCATAAAAACTGCACGCTCTCTTTCATGTAAAAAAGCGTGTAAAGGCCCAATTCCAGGATAATCCAATCCTGCTGAAATTGAATATGGCTCTATTACTTGTCCGTATTTATCTTGCATTAAAATGGTTTTACTTCCGTGTAAAACACCAACGTCTCCCAATTGAGAGGTTGCAGCCGATTGGCCGCTATGAACCCCTAAACCTGCTGCTTCAACGGCAATTAATTGTACGTTTTTAGTATCTAAATAATGATAAAATGCACCTGCTGCATTACTTCCACCACCTACACAAGCAATTATCATATCTGGGTTTTCATTACCTGTTTGCACTAATAATTGCTCTTTAATTTCTTTACTAATAATAGATTGCAAACGAGCCACCATATCTGGATATGGATGAGGACCAACTACCGAACCAATCAAATAATAAGTATCTTCTGGATTTCCAATCCAATCTCTTATAGCTTCATTCGTGGCATCTTTCAATGTTTTACTACCGCTTTTTGCCGGTACAACTGTTGCACCTAACATTTTCATACGAGCCACATTTGGTGCTTGTCGTTTAATATCAACTTCACCCATAAAAACAATACACTCTAAATCCATAAGTGCGCAAACCGTTGCTGTAGCAACACCGTGTTGTCCGGCTCCTGTTTCAGCAATAATCCGCTTTTTACCAAGCTGTTTGGCAACTAATATTTGCCCGATTGTATTGTTGATTTTATGTGCTCCTGTATGATTTAAATCTTCTCGTTTTAAATAAACTTTAGCACCATATTTTTTAGATAATCGCTTTGCTAAATACAACGGGGTTGGTCTGCCAACATAATTATCTAACAACTCTTTAAATTCCTTTTTGAAAGAATCGGATTCTAATATTTTTAGATAATTATCTTCTAATTCTTTTATATTAGGATATAATAATTCAGGGATAAATGCACCTCCAAACTGACCGTAATATCCATTTTTATCGACAAAAAAACTCATATTAAGTTATTTTTAAATTCTTTAATTTTTTCAATATCTTTCAAAGCTGGCTCTATTTCAAAACCACTATTTATATCTAAACCTATACATAATTTAGATTCCTGCCTTCGCAAGAATGATAAAATTTCTGTACTATCTTCTTTTGAAATACCTCCACTTAATAAAAAAGGAACACTACCATTATAATTTTTAAGTATTTTCCAATTAAATTTTATTCCATTTCCTCCATATTCTTTGCCTTTAGTATCGAAAAGAAAATAATCACAATATTTTTCATAGGGTTTTGTTAGATTAAAATCGAAATTTTCACCCACTGAAAATGCTTTTATGGTTTTAATTTGGTGATTGAGCTGAGTCGAAATCACACTTCGACTCCGCTCAGTGCAGGAACTTTGACTTAGCTCTGTGAACGTATTCATTAATTTTTGACAAAATTCAGCTGTTTCATCTCCATGCAATTGCACAACATCTAATTGATATTTGTTTACTTTATCTATAATACCTTCAACCGTTTCATTCACAAAAACACCTACTTTTTTAATTGTTGAAGGAAATTTTACTTGTGGAAAATCTGTTGCAAAACGTTTTGATTTATTGTAAAATATAAACCCTACAAAATCGGGTTTCAAAGCCAACAGGCTTGAAACATTCTCTTGATCTCGCATTCCACAAACTTTTATTTTCATTTTTATATTTTTTTGGTGATTAAGCTAAATCGAAGTTACACTTCGACTCCGCTCAGTGTACACCGTTATATTTTTATCTAATTTGTGATATAAACGCTTCACAAGCTAGTCCTGGATCTTCTGTTTTCATAAAATTTTCTCCAATTAAAAAGCCTTGAAAACCATATTCTTTTAAACCTGTTATAACTCTTGGATTGCTAAGACCACTTTCTGAAACTTTGATACAACTCTCAGGAATTTGACTCGTTAACTCAATTGAATGCTCTAAATCAACCTCAAAGGTTTTTAAGTTCCTATTGTTAATCCCTATAATTTTAGTGTCTAATTCTATTTTATCCAATTCTTCTTTATTGTGTACTTCGTATAAAACTTCCAATCCTAAATCTTCGGCTAATTTGCCATAATTTTTCAATTCTTCTTTTGTTAAATATGTTGCTATTAACAAAATAGCATCGGCACCAATGGCTTTAGCCTCCACAATTTGAAATCCGTCAACAATAAAATCTTTTCTTAAAATAGGTGTTGTTTCATTTACTGTTCTTGCTTGGATTACGTCTAAAATACTTCCTCCAAAAAAATGCGTATCGGTTAAAATAGATTGCGCAGCAGCATTTGCTCTTAAATAACCTTGTGTTACATCTAAAACTTCAACCTTCTCATTTATAATTCCTTTTGAAGGGGATTGCCTTTTAAATTCAGCAATAATTCCTGTTGAATTTTTAACTGTTAACGCTTTTTTTAATGAAATTGGCGTTCGATTAAAATTGGGGCTTTTCACTAGTTTCTCAACAGAAACCTCTGTTTTTAGTTGTGCTATTTCTTTCTTTTTGTGTGCTATTATTTTTTCTAAAATATTCATTTAATCTACTATTTTTTTTTAATTGAGCGGAGTCGAAATCAAATTTACAAAGTATCACTTCGACTTCGCTCAGTGACCTATTTATTCAATTAATTTACTTAAACATTCTTTTGCTTTTAAACTCACTAACGATTCTTTTGCTTCTTCAAAAGCTGCTTCAAACAATTTGTTATTGTCAATTATTTTTAATGCAAATGCCGCGTTTGCCAACACTGCATTATTTTGAGCTTCCGTTCCATTTCCATCTAAAATTGATACAAATATTTTAGCTGAATCTGCTACAGAATTTCCTCCAAAAATTTCTGATTGCTGTACTGTTTTTAATCCTAAATTTTCAGGTGTTATTAGTTGCTCATTTTCTTTTGTAAATAATTTAAAGGCACTTGTTAACGAAATTTCATCATAGCCATCAATACTATAAATAATGCCATAATTTTTGGTAGTTTCTTGCAATAAATAATTGTAAACTCGGGCAACTTCTAAGTTAAAAACCCCAACCAATTGATTTTGTGGATTACTTGGATTTACCAATGGACCTAACATATTAAAAAAGGTTTTTAAACCTAATTCTTTACGAACTGGTCCAACTGCTTTCATTGCTGGGTGAAATAACGGCGCATGTAAAAAACAAATATTTGCCTTGTCTATTTGACTTTTTAATGTAGCCTCATCGTTCGTAAATTTACACCCTAAATATTCTAACATATTAGAAGAACCACTCACGGAAGAAACGCCATAATTTCCATGTTTAGCTACTTTATTTCCTGTACCTGCAACTACAAATGATGTTAATGTTGAAATATTAAATGTGTTTTTACCATCGCCGCCTGTACCGCACAAATCAATGGTGTTGAATTCTGATAAATCGATTTTTAAAGCCAATTCTAACAAGGCTTCTCTAAAACCTGCCAATTCATTTACTGAAATTGGCCGCATCATAAACACCGTTAAAAAAGAAGCTAGTTGTGATGTGTTGTACTTTTCTTTTGCTATTTGAAAAAGTACTTCTTTGGCTTCTTGTTTTGTTAAGCGTTGTTGCTCAAATAATTTATTTAATATTTTTTTCATTGTATTTCATTTTATGAGAGGTTGCTTCAGTTATACCTCCTTCGTAATGATGATTTTTCACTTCGACTCCGCTCGGTGACCACTATTTCCTTTTTCAATTGCTTCTATAAAATTACGAACAATTTTTTCTCCTAAAGGTGTTAAAATAGACTCAGGATGATATTGAACGGCACTTATATTGTAGGTTTTATGCTGTAAAGACATAATATCTCCAAATTCATCCACTGCTGTTATTTCTAATTCAGACGGAAAATCTTTTTTTGATGCTATCCACGAATGATACCTTGCTGCTTCAAATTTAGTTGGAATTCCTTTATATATGGAAGCATCCTTATTGGTTACTTTCATAGTAGTAGCAACTCCGTGAAAAACGGAATCTAAATTCTCTAACGACCCTCCAAAGACTTCGGTTATTGCTTGTAAACCCAAACAAACTCCAAAAATTGGCTTTTTGCCTGCGTAAGTTTTTATGACTTCTTTTAAAATTCCTGCTTCATCAGGAATACCTGGTCCTGGTGATAACATAATTAAATCGTATTTATTTATGGCTTCTATTGAAATTTTATCATTTCTAAATACCGTTGGATATTCTCCTGTAATATTTTCAACTAAATGAACCAAATTATAGGTAAATGAATCGTAATTGTCTATGATTATTATTTTCATATTTTAACTTTTTATCTTTTTTTGCGTTAGGGATTGAAGCTTTGTTTGAGCTCTTTTTGTTTTTTAACAAAAAAGCGAGTGCGTAAAGCCCGACCTTACTTTTCTTCTCGACTCCGCTCGAGATGACAGTAAGGGAACGCCCTAAATAGTTGCTGCCATAATTAATGCTTTTTTTAAGGCTGCTAACTTATTATTTACCTCTTGTAACTCTCCTTCTTCGGTAGAATTTATAACAATTCCGGCTCCTGCCTGAGAATACAATGTGTTATTTTTACTTACAAAGGAACGGATGGCAATTGCCAAATTTACCGAATTATCTAAGCCAATAAAACCTACTGCACCACCATAAAAACCACGAGTTTGATTTTCATATTTATCAATTAATTGCATTGCTTTATACTTTGGTGCACCGCTTAAAGTTCCTGCCGGAAAAGTGTCTCCTACAATTTCAATAGCATTGCCTTTTGGCTTGCCCTGCACCGTAGAAACTAGGTGAATTACGTGACTGAAATACTGCACTTCTTTAAAAACCTCTACTTGTACATTGCTAGCGTGTTTACTTAAATCGTTTCGTGCCAAATCTACTAACATTACGTGTTCGGCGTTTTCTTTAGTGTCTTTAGATAATTTATCGCCTAACAAAATATCTTTTGCCATATCACCTGTTCGCCTAAATG
>JAKIVA010000026.1 GCA_021647265.1 Lutibacter sp. | reverse complement strand
GAGCGATGGCTTTATGCCGTAGTCTTTTGATGGAAGTATTTTACGAGTTTATATTGCGGTTATATTGTATGATAATAAACTCCCCCTTACGAAGAAGTAAGGTTGTAATTTGACAAAATTTATTATTCTGACTATAAATTCATAGGGATTAGAGCCAAGTAGAAACATTTGATGTCAAGATAAATGTTATTCTTAAATAACCAAAATGTTGTACCTATGTTGTACCTGTAAATAAAAAAAGCCAAGATTTTCATCTTGACTTTTTTTGTACCGAAGGCGGGAATCGAACCCGCACGCCTTTGAGAGCATCGGATTTTGAATCCGACGTATCTACCAATTCCACCACTTCGGCTTAATTTTCGTTGGATTCAAAAAAGGATTTTGAATCTAGGGTCACCTGCTTAGAAGGCAATTGTTCAAATAGGAATGTTGTTGTTTTACTCTCAAAAAATAGGAAATGTCAAGGACTCGGAAAGTTAATTAACAGCTACCATGAAATTTAAAATAGTAGGAAGTGGGGATAAATGAGTAAAGTTTAATCTGAATTAAGTACAAAATGAAACAATTTAATGGATTTCTTGAAAATCTTAAAATTCTGTACCTATTCTGTACCCCTTGAAACAAAAAAAGCTTCTGATTTCTCAGAAGCCTTGTGTTTGCTAGTAGCGGGGACTGGACTCGAACCAGCGACCTTCGGGTTATGAGCCCGACGAGCTACCTACTGCTCTACCCCGCGATTTGGACTGCAAAGGTACAATGTTTTTTCAAAAAACCAATAAGATTTTTTAAATTAAAAATATTAAAGAGTACCTTTGCGGCTTTAAACATTGAAAATGAAGCACAAAGCAGGTTTTGTTAATATTATAGGGAATCCAAACGTTGGAAAATCTACGTTAATGAATGCTTTTGTAGGTGAACGACTCTCAATTATCACCTCAAAAGCACAAACTACTCGCCATAGAATTTTAGGAATTGTAAATGGTGATGATTTTCAAATATTATTTTCTGATACACCAGGAATTATTAAACCAGCTTATGAATTACAGGCTTCAATGATGAATTTTGTAAAATCTGCTTTTGAAGATGCCGATATACTAATATACATGGTTGAAATTGGCGAAAAGGAATTGAAAGATGAATCTTTTTTTAACAAAATTAAAAATTCGAAAATCCCTGTACTTCTTCTCATCAATAAAATTGATAAATCTTCACAAGAAGAGGTAGAAGAAAAATTACAGTATTGGAAAGAAAAAGTACCCAATGCTGAAGTATTTTTAATCTCTGCGCTAGAAAATTTTAATGTAGAAAATGTTTTTAATAGAATTATTGAAATTTTGCCCGAATCACCTCCCTTTTACCCTAAAGATCAATTAACCGACAAACCTGAACGCTTTTTTGTAAACGAAGCTATTCGTGAAAAAATATTAATGCACTACAAAAAGGAAATTCCATACGCTGTTGAAGTTGATACTGAAGAATTTTTTGAAAGTGAAAAAATTATTAAGATACGCTCAGTAATTATGGTAGAGCGTGAAACTCAAAAAGGAATTATTATTGGCCATAAAGGCGCTGCTTTAAAACGTGTTGGTGTTGAAGCTCGTAAAGATTTACAAAAATTCTTTAATAAAAAAATTCACTTAGAATTGTATGTTAAAGTAAATAAAAACTGGAGAAGTGATAAACGTCAATTAAGACGATTTGGGTATAACGATTAATATTTAATTTTTTTTTTGACGAAAACAAAGACTTTGCTATAATTTCAATAACTAATTTCACTGAAATTTGATTAAACTTTAGCTTTGTGATTTTAAGACTACTTATTCAGCGTATTCATCATAAATTCATAAAGTTCATCCATTTGTTTGTGTCCCTTTTTTTTACCCAATTGCCCTAAAAAATACATTACAATCCACAAAACAGGTAAAGCAATTACTACAATTAAAGCATTTGTATAATCACTTTTTAAAGTCCATTTTACATAAGCCATAATTGAAAAACCAATAAAGGCAACTGCAACTGCAAAATGAAAAAACATAAATAATGTCCAAACCTGCGGTTTTGGACCAAATAAACCTTTTACTATAGCCTTATTTTTATCAATTTTTTCAACTTCAATATTTAATTGTGGAGACCAAAAATGATTTTCATCCAATGGAATATCAATTACAATATGTCCATCTATAATTTTACTACAATATTTACAATTTACATCTTTTAAATTATCTTCAAATTTCGAAATTAAACTTTGTTGAGTTTCATTGAAATTCATTTTAAACCTAGGGCGCAAATAAATATCACTGTTTTTGTGTTCGTTCATTCATTGATTTTTTTAGCATCACAATATACTGTTTTTAAATAAAGGACTAATTTAGAAGTAATCATATTCCTATTTTCAATTTAAATTTACGTAGTTTTGCAAAAATTTTAAAAATACTCTCATGAGTAATATTGTAGCCATTGTAGGAAGACCCAATGTTGGAAAATCAACTTTATTTAACCGTTTAATACAGCGCAGAGATGCTATTGTTGATTCTATTAGTGGCGTTACACGTGACAGACATTATGGGAAAAGCGATTGGAATGGAAAAGAATTTTCTGTAATTGATACTGGTGGTTATGCTATTGGGTCTGATGATATTTTTGAAGAAAAAATAAGAAAACAAGTACAATTAGCCATTGAAGAATCTGATATTATTATTTTTGTTGTTGATGTTGAAGAAGGAATTACTCCTATGGATACAGAAGTTGCCAACATTTTACGAAAGGTAAAAAAGCCCGTTTTAATGGCAGTAAATAAGGTTGATAATTCTATGCGTGTAAATGATGCACTTGAATTTTATAACCTTGGATTAGGCGAATATTTTACAATTTCATCTATTAATGGTAGTGGAACTGGAGAGCTTTTGGATGCCTTAACTGAAAAATTAGAAGACGAAGTTAATATTGAGAATGAACTGCCTCGTTTTGCTGTAGTAGGTCGCCCAAATGCAGGTAAATCCTCGTTTATCAATGCTTTAATTGGTGAAGATAGGAATATTGTAACTGATATTGCTGGAACAACCAGAGATTCTATTGATACCAAATACAACCGTTTTGGTTTTGAATTTAATTTAATTGACACAGCTGGAATTCGTAAAAAATCTAAAGTAAAAGAAGATTTAGAGTTTTATTCAGTCATGAGAGCTGTTAGAGCAATTGAACATTGTGATGTAGCTATTTTAGTTGTAGATGCCACACGTGGTTTTGAAGGGCAAGATGAAAATATATTTTGGCTAGCTGAAAAAAATAAAAAAGGTGTCATTATTTTGGTAAATAAATGGGATTTGATTGAAAAAGAAACCAATACTATGCGCGATTTTGAAGCTAAAATTAGAAGAGAAGTTGCTCCGTTTACTGATGTTCCTATTTTATTTATTAGCACCTTAACCAAGCAGCGTATTTATAAAGCTATTGAAACTGCTGTTGACGTTTTTAAAAATAGAAAGAAACGAATTCCAACAAGTAAACTAAATGAAACTATGTTGGAAATTGTGAAACAAAATGGTCCTCCGGCAATTAAGGGGAAATTTGTTAAAATTAAATACTGTATGCAATTACCCTCTCCAACACCTCAATTTGTGTTTTTTTGTAACCTTCCTCAGTATGTAAAGGAACCTTACAAACGTTATGTTGAAAATAAATTACGTGAGAACTTCAACTTACATGGCGTTCCAGTTGTCATCTATTTCAGGCAAAAATAATTCAATTAAAACTGTATTTCATTTAAGGTTTTTATCTAAAATAAATATTATTAAATTAGTTGTCTTCATTAGTGTCTTAAATTTACAGTACCATATAAATAGACTACTTTTTTGGTTGGTTCAATAATTATAGTATATTTATTTCCACAATTATAATTTAATAATAATGAACACTAAAATTTTAGTAGTAGCTTTATTTTGTTCTCTTTTGACTTTTGGTCAAAAAAACAATACCATAAACGATTTAAACAGTAAAAAAGATTTCTATAGTACAATTGCACAAAAGATATGGGGTTATGCTGAAATGGGGTATCAAGAAGAAAAAAGCGCTGCCCTGTTAGAGCAAACTCTTAGTAACGAAGGTTTTAAAATAAAAAAAGGAGTTGCTGGTATGCCTACTGCTTTTATAGCTGAATATGGAACAGGCAAACCAATTATTGCTATTTTAGGAGAATTTGATGCATTACCTGGTCTTTCTCAAGAAGCCATTCCTGAAAAAAAATCTGCTCATAAAGCTGCAGGACATGCTTGTGGACATCATTTATTTGGAACAGCTTCAGTAGCTGCATCAATAGCGGTTAAAAATTGGTTAAAAGCTAACAAAATAAAAGGAACCATTCGCTTTTATGGTTGTCCTGCAGAAGAGGGTGGTTCTGGAAAAGTTTATCTTGTAAGAGAAGGATTATTTAATGATGTTGATGCTGTTTTACATTGGCATCCAAATTCTGTAAATGAGGCCAATGCAGGAGCTTCTTTAGCCAATAAATCAGCTAAATTTAGATTTTATGGAGTTTCCGCACATGCTGCAATTTCTCCAGAAAAAGGAAGGTCTGCTTTAGATGCTGTTGAAGCTATGGATATGATGGTTAATATGATGAGAGAACACATACCTCAAGAAGCTCGTATTCACTATGTTATAACAGATGGAGGAAAAGCACCTAATGTGGTTCCAGATTTTGCTGAAGTATACTACTACGCCAGACATAATAATAGAAATACCGTAATTGAAATATTTGACAGAATTGTAAATGCTGCAAAAGGAGCCGCATTAGGAACAGGAACTACTATGGATTATGAAATGATTGGTGGAACTCATGAATTATTACCAAACCTAACCTTACAAGAATTAATGTATAAAAACCTAGTAAAAGTTGGAGGAATAACTTATACGGATGAAGAAAAAATATTTGCTGATAAAATTGCTAAAACTTTAGGTTTAAAAAAGGCAAACTTAGAAACTGCAAAAATAGTTCAACCGTATAAAAGTAAAGGCAAACCTTTTGGCTCTACCGATGTTGGAGATATTAGCTTTACAGTTCCAACTGCAGGTATGAGTAGCGCCACTTGGGTTCCTGGAACTCCTGCTCATAGTTGGCAAGCTGTAGCAGCTGGAGGTACCAATATTGGTAATAAAGGCATGATGGTTGCAGCCAAAACAATTTCTTTAACAGCCATAGATCTATTTTTAGATAATTCTATAATTAAAAAAGCAAAGGAAGAGTTTTATATAAAAAGAGGTGAAGATTTTAAATATATCCCTCTTCTTGGTGATAGACCTCCCGCATTAGATTATAGAAGATAATTTGTCTACTAAAAATACTATACACTATTTTATTTAATTATCTGTAATCTTATTTACGCTACTCTGTAATTTAATTTACAAAACTAAATTGATTATCTCTTTACTTTTGAAGCCAATTCAAAATTTCAAAGAAGAGAATGAAAATTTTAGTATTAGGTGGAGGTTTTGCGGGGATTGAAGCAGCCATAAAACTTAGAAAATATGGATATAATGTAACATTAATATCTGATAGAGATTATATGTTTATTTATCCCGTATCAATATGGATTCCTGTTGGGAAACGAAGTTTTGAAGATACAAAGCTCAATCTTTTTGATTTACAAAAAAAGCATGGATTTAACCTTGTAATTGAGAAAATAACAAAAATTGATATTGAGAACCAACAAATAATTACAGATAAAGCTACACATATTTATGACCATCTTTTTATTGCTCTTGGAATGAGTAAAGTTTATATAAAAGGAATGGAACATACACATTCTATTTGTGGAAAACCAAATGAAGCTGTTACTATTAAAAATGAATTAGAAAAATTAGTTGCTAAAGGTAGTGGAACTATAAATGTTGGTTTTGGAGGAAATCCAAAAGACCCCACATCTACAACCGTTAGGGGTGGGCCTGCTTTTGAGCTATTGTTTAATATTAGTCATTATCTTAATAAAAAAGGATTGAGAAACAAATTCAAACTTACCTTTTTTGCCCCAATGGCTGAACCAGGAAAACGAATGGGTAGAAAAGCTTATAAAAATATGGATTCATTTTTTGAGCACTATCATGTGAATACCCATTTTGGAAAAAAGATTAAGGAATTTAAAGAAAATGCTATTGTTTTTGGAGATAATACACAGTTAGATTCAGATTTAACCTTATTTATTTCTGGTGGAGACGGCATGAATTTAATTAAAAATACTTGTTTACCTCAAAATGAAACTGGTTTTATAAAAATAAATGAACTCTGTAGGGTAGAAAATAAAAACAACGTATATGTAATTGGAGATGCAGCCGCCATTATAAATCACCCTTGGGCAGCTAAACAAGGACATATTGCTGAAGTTATGGCAGATGTAAGTACCTATAATTTTCACAATACCATAATAGCTAGTGGTAAACGTAAAAGTTATTGGGAAAAATTACATATTATTTGTGTTATGGATAGTGGTGATGGTGCTGCATTTGTAATGCGTACTGCAAAAAAAGAAATAATGATACCTCTTCCAATAGTAGGTCACTGGTTAAAAAAAGGATGGGGTTGGTACTACAAACAACATAAAATGAAACGCATGTTTCGTATTCCAGGAATGTAACTACGAAAACCTATTTTCTTTTTCTTTTTTTGGGAATTACAGGTAATAATATGACTTACCAGCCTCCTCCTGCACCTCCACCACTGAAGCCGCCACCGCCAAATCCGCCACCAAAACCTCCGCCGCTAAAGCCTCCACTTGAACCTCCGCCAAAACTGCCGCTTCCAAAATCACCTCTTCCAGCACCACTTAAAAGAATGGCTGTTAAAATATCTGCTGCTGTGGAGTTTCTTCTATTTCCTCTATTATTACCTCCTCCTCTATTTTTTTTAGAAAAGAGAATCATTAAAATAATAAAAATAATAATGGCTGTTACAAACCCTGAAAAATCATCTGATTTTTCTGTTTTACCAGTCTGGTTATTTTTAAAGGTTCCGTTTAAGACTTCAAATATGGCATCAGACCCTTTGTCTAAACCGGCATAATAATTTCCTTTTCTAAATTCTGGAATAATAATATTTCTAACAATTGTCCCTGTAATGCCAGCTGTTAGTTTATATTCTACTCCATAACCAGGTGAAATCCAAATCTTTCGTTCTTTTTTAGCTAATAAAATAAAAACCCCATTATCTTCTTTTGCTTGACCAATTCCCCATTCATGTGCCCATTTAGGAGTTAGAATTCCAATATCTTCTCCTTTAATTGTTTCAACTGTAGCCACAACTATTTGTGTAGAAGTTGAGTCGGAATATTTAATTAATTTATTTTCTAAAGCCGCTTTTTGTGAAGCAGATAACAATTTAGCATAATCATATACACTAGTTTGCAATGTTGGTTTTTCAGGTATTGTAAACTGCCCAAAAGCAACTTGAACTAACAATATGGCAATTAAAAATGTACTGTATTTTTTAAATAATCGGTTTATTGAAATCATTATCCTTTTGAAATTTCATCTGATAATTCATTAGTATCATTTGATTGGTATGGAAAATAGTTTTTTAATTTTTCTCCAACTTCAAGTATTCCAAGTTCCAACCCTTTTGCAAATTCATTTTTAGCAAAGTGAGATAGTACAATTTCTTTGGTTGAATCCCAAAAGCTATCAGTAACTTTATTATGAATCCCTTCATCACCAATTATGGCAAATTGTTTACTTTCAATTGCTACATATAACAACACTCCATTTTTAAGTTCTGTTTCGTTCATTTTTAAAAAATGAAAAACCTCTAATGCTCTATCCATAGGAGGCTTGTCTGATGTTTTTTCAATATGAACGCGTATTTCTCCTGAAGTATTTTTTTCAGCAACTTTAATTGTTTGAATAAGTTTCTGCTCTTGTTCTTTCGTTAAAAAATCTTCAACTTTAGGCATTATTTTTTGTTATTAAAATCAAATTTAACATCTGGTGCTTTTTCAGCTCCTGGTTCAGATTCAAAATAAGCTTTTCCTTGAAAATTGAAAATACTTGCCAAAATAGAATTTGGAAATGTTTTTACATGATTATTATATGGCTTTACCGCTTCATTAAAACGTGTACGTGCCGTTAAAATTTGGTTTTCTGTACTCGCTAGTTCATCTTGTAGTTTTAAAAAATTTTGATTTGCTTTTAACTCAGGATAACGCTCAACTGTAACTAATAAACTTTTTAAAGCGCCACTTAATCCTCCTTGTACTTTGTTAAAATTTGCTAATTGTTCTGGTGTTATATTTGCAGGGTCAATTGTTACAGATGTTGCTTTTGCTCTTGCTTCAATTACTGAAGTTAATGTTGATTTCTCAAAATCAGCTGCTCCCTTTACAGTATTTACTAAATTTCCTATTAAATCGCTTCTACGTTGGTATGCTGTTTGAACATTTCCCCAGCTTTCAGATATATTTTCATTTAGTTTTACAGCTGTATTGTTAAATCCTACAGCCCAGCTGTATATTCCAAAAACGATAACGCCAATAATTATTAACGGTACTAACCACTTTTTCATTTGTTTTGTTTTAGTTGTTTATAATTCTATTAAATTAGTTGTTAAAAATACTATTTTGTTACAAAATAACAATATAATTTATCAATCAATCTGATTTTTTATTTTAATAAGACTCTCTTTAATAGCCTCCAATCGAATAATAATATCATAATTATTTTTAACGTTTTGAAAGTTTTCTTTCATTTTACTTTTGGCGCCTTCCAGTGTAAACCCTTTTTCTTTAACCAAATGATAAATTAATTTTAAATTTTTAAGGTCTTCTTGCGTAAACAATCTATTCCCTTTTTTGTTTTTTTTTGGTTTTAAAATATCAAATTCCTTTTCCCAAAAACGAATATGAGAAGTATTTAACCCAAATGCTTTGGCTACTTCTCCAATTTTATAATATCTTTTTTCAGGTAAATTTATATGCATTAGTCGAATGATTGTCCTTCAATTTGAGCTGCTTTTTGCATTGCTTCAAATTCTTCAGGTGATAAATTACCATAATAAAAATTAATAGGGTTTATTTTTCTACCATTTTTACTAATTTCATAGTGTAAATGTGGTGCTTGTGATCGCCCTGTATTACCTACAAAACCTATTAAATCTCCCCTTTTAACTTTTTGCCCTCTTTTTACATTGTATTTACTCAAATGCGCATACAGTGAAATATATCCAAACCCATGGTCTATTCTAATATGTTTTCCAAATCCTGATGAGCGCTGATCAGCCCTAATAACTACCCCATCTCCTGTTGCATAAACTGGCGTTCCTCTAGGTGCTGTAAAATCCATGCCAAAATGTTTTTTTCGTGCCTTAGTGAAAGGATCTGAACGCCAGCCAAAACCAGAAGCCATACGTGTTAAATCTTCCTTTTTAACAGGCTGAATTGCAGGAATTGCTGCCAATAACTTCTCTTTATTTTCAGCTAAATTAACAATTTCGTCTAATGATTTTGATTGAATATATAATTGCTTAGATAGAATATCCATATTCTTGGTAACATCAATAATCATTTCTGAATTGTCAAACCCTTCTAATGCTTTATACCTGTTAATCCCTCCAAAACCCGCTTTTCTACGTTCTTCAGGTATTGGATTCACTTCAAAATACAACCGATAAATATTATTATCTCTATCCTGAATTTCTTTTAAAATATTTTCAAGTTGAACAATTTTTTTACTGTGTAATTCTTCATTTAATTTTACAAACTCTAATTCTCTTTTAAGTTCTTTTTCTTTTGGTGATTCAAAAACGGGTGTAAAAACTACAAATCCCAAAATCATAAATATAAAAGCAGCTATAACTGTTAACAAAAACTTTTTAAGTTTATCTCTCTTTTTAATCTTAATCTTTTGATAAGAGAGTGTATCTGAATCGTAATAATATTTTACTTTCGCCATAAGCAGAAATTATGTTATTTTTGCACTTTTAACACTATATTATTTATTAATATTGCAGTGAACAATTAACAAAATTACGAAATGTTTTACAAAAATTGTGGTGCTACTATTTTTTAGTATATAATTAACAATTAAAAAGCATTGCAATAAAATTTTAAAATATTCTAATAATATAAATATTGCTATTACTTTTGACCTTTTAAAATTTAAGCTGATACACAAATGAAATCACAACAAGTTCGTCAACAATTTTTAGACTTTTTTGCTTCAAAAAAACATACAATAGTACCTTCTTCCCCAATGGTACTTAAAAATGATCCAACCCTAATGTTTACTAATGCAGGTATGGTTCCTTTTAAAGAATTTTTTTTAGGCCAAAAATTAGTAAAAGATAAACGTGTTGCTGACACACAAAAATGTTTGCGTGTTTCTGGGAAACACAACGATTTAGAAGAAGTTGGTAAAGACACCTATCACCATACCATGTTTGAAATGCTTGGCAACTGGAGTTTTGGAGATTACTTTAAAAAAGAAGCGATTGACTGGGCTTGGGAATTATTAGTTGATGTGTTAAAAATTGATAAAGATTGTTTGTATGTTACTGTTTTTGAAGGAGAGAAAGAAGAAGGGTTGGCTTACGATCAAGAAGCTTACGATTATTGGAAAAAACATATTAGTGAAGACCGAATTATTAATGGCAATAAAAAAGATAACTTTTGGGAGATGGGAGCTCAAGGCCCTTGCGGTCCTTGTTCTGAAATTCATGTAGATATTCGATCTGATAAAGATAAAGCAAAAGTCTCAGGAAAAAGCTTGGTGAATATGGATCACCCACAAGTGGTAGAAATATGGAATTTGGTGTTTATGGAATTCAATCGTAAAGCCGATGGTTCCCTAGAAAAATTACCCGCACAACATGTTGATACTGGGATGGGATTTGAACGTTTATGTATGGTTTTACAAAACAAACAATCTAACTATGATACTGATGTTTTTACACCATTAATTAGAGAAGTTGAAGCAATTACGAATAATGATTATGGCAAAAATGAAGAAATAGACATTGCTATTCGTGTTATTGCAGATCACGTTCGTGCAGTAGCTTTTGCCGTTGCAGATGGGCAATTACCATCAAATACAGGTGCTGGATATGTTATTAGGCGTATTTTAAGAAGAGCTATTAGATATGGTTTCACTTTTTTAAACAAAAAAGAACCTTTTATTTATAAATTAGTTTCTACTCTTAGTAAGCAAATGGGAGATTATTTCCCTGAAATAAAAGCACAAAATCAATTAATTACCAACGTAATTAAAGAAGAGGAACATTCTTTTTTACGCACTTTAGAACAAGGCCTTATTTTATTAGATGGTATTATAAAAAGCACCAATGGCACAATAGTTTCTGGTAAGAAAGCCTTTGAATTGTACGATACCTATGGTTTTCCTATAGATTTAACTTCTTTAATTCTTTCTGAAAAGGGAATGATGTTAAATGAAGATGAGTTTACTGCTGAATTAGAAAAACAAAAAAACAGATCAAGAGCTGCTGCAACTGTAGAAACCGATGATTGGGTTGTTTTAATAGATAATAATGAAGAAGAATTTGTAGGGTATGATATGCTTGAAACTAATGTAAAAATAACCCGCTATAGAAAGGTTACTTCAAAAAAACATGGAGATTTATATCAATTGGTGTTTAATTTAACCCCTTTTTATCCTGAAGGAGGTGGACAAGTTGGAGATAAGGGCTATTTAGAAGCCAGCAACGGAAATGTTATTTATATTGTTGATACCAAAAAAGAAAATAATTTAATTATTCATTTTGCTAAAAGTTTGCCAAAAGATCCTACGCATACTTTTAAAGCTGTTGTTGACCAAAAACAGCGTTATAGAACTGCTTGTAATCATTCAGCAACACACTTACTACACCAAGCTTTACGAGAAGTTTTAGGAACACATGTTGAACAAAAAGGATCAGCTGTTCACTCAAAAAATCTACGCTTTGATTTTTCACATTTTTCTAAACTTTCAAATGATGAGGTACAAGCTGTTGAAGATTTTGTAAATGCTAGAATTGAAAGTAAAATTCCTCTCAAAGAATTTCGAAATATTCCAATGGAAACTGCTTTAGAAAAAGGGGCAATGGCTTTATTTGGAGAAAAATACGGCGATACTGTTAGGGCTATTCAGTTTGGAAATTCTGTAGAATTATGCGGAGGAACTCACGTACAAAACACAGGCGATATCTGGCATTTTAAAATAATTTCTGAAAGTGCCATTGCTGCTGGCATAAGACGTATTGAAGCTATTACAAATGATGCTGTAAAAGGTTATTATTCTGAAAATAATAAAGTTTATAACAACATAAAAGAACTCCTAAAAAACCCTCAAAACCCACAAAAAGCGATTACCGATTTACAAGAAGAAAATACATCATTAAAAAAACAATTGGAAATTTTATTAAAGGATAAAGCTAAAAATTTAAAAGGAGAATTAATTCACGAGGTTGAAAACATTAACGGAGTTAATTATTTAGCTAAAAAATTAGATCTAGATCAAAATAGTATTAAAGATTTGGCTTTTGATTTAGGAAATAAAATTGAGAATTTATTTCTATTAATTGGCGCCGAAAAAGAAGGTAAAGCCTTTTTAACTTGTTTCATTTCTAAAAATCTGATAGAAGAAAAACAATTAAACGCCGGACAAATAGTTCGGGAACTTGGAAAATTAATTCAAGGTGGCGGCGGTGGACAACCATTTTTTGCAACTGCTGGCGGGAAAAACCCTAAAGGTATTGAAGAGGCTTTAGTTAATGGGAGGAATTACATTGTTTAGTTGAGAATTTGTTTAAGTGTTTAATCGTTACCTTTTAATTAAAAAATCAAATAAACAAATTAACAGTTTAACATAAAAAATTAAACTATTTCTAAATACGTAACTTTGAACCTACCAGTAGCAATCAAGCTAGATTTAGGATTGCTTCAGAAGATGCTGAAACAAGCCTGCCGGCAGGCGAGGTAGGTTCAGCATAACGAGAGTTACACAATTTAAATTAAATGATTTTTAGAACCAACATACAATTACAACCTGAACGCAATCAAATAGATTACTCCTCAAAACTATTGTTAATTGGTTCTTGTTTTTCAGAAAATATTTATAAAAAATTAAACTACTTTAAGTTTAATGCTATTAGTAATCCGTTTGGAATACTCTTTAATCCTATTGCTATTGAAAACTTACTAACCAATGCTATTAATCAAAAGAAATATTCTGAAAAAGATATTTTTCTTTTAAATGAACGTTGGCATTGTTTTGATGCACATTCTGATTTGAGTTCGATTAATAAAGATGAGTTATTAGACAACTTAAACAATGCCGTTGCTTTAACTAATAAACAATTAACAAAAGCTACACATATTATTATAACACTAGGAACTTCATGGGTTTATCGATTTATTGAAACTGATACCATTGTTGGAAATTGTCATAAAGTACCTCAAAAAAAGTTTATAAAAGAACTGCTTTCTGTTGAAGATATATTGGCTTCATTAGAAAATCTCTGTGTACTTATTAAAAATATCAACCCTGCCATAAACATCATTTTTACGGTAAGTCCGGTTCGGCATTTAAAAGATGGGTTTCTAGAAAATTCACAAAGTAAAGCCCATTTATTAGCTGCAATTCATCAACTGGTAGATAAAAAAAATAACATGTTTTACTTTCCTTCATATGAAATTATGTTAGATGATTTACGTGATTATCGATTTTACAATAGTGATATGATTCACCCTAAC
The DNA here is from genome assembly GCA_021647265.1 of Lutibacter sp. Taxonomy (GTDB): domain Bacteria; phylum Bacteroidota; class Bacteroidia; order Flavobacteriales; family Flavobacteriaceae; genus Lutibacter. The sequence continues at coordinate 26,456 of JAKIVA010000026.1, read as the reverse complement.
AAAACTGCGATTAATTATATTTGGGAGCAATTTCAAAAAGTGTGGATTTCAGAAAATGCTAATTCTATTATGAAAGAAATTGATACTATTCAAAAGGGATTGGCACATAAACCTTTCAATCCAACTTCTGAACAACACCAACAATTTTTAGTTCATTTAAAGCAACAAATTACTTCTTTAAAAAATAATTACAATATCACTTTCTAAAAACAGCAATTAAAAATTTAAATTTCTAATGATTTGTATTTGAAATAGTACGTTTTAACAAAGTTGCATAGATTGGTTTGTTCCCTAATAACACTGTAATTACAGATGCTGTTATGGTAGTTATTATTAATGGTAATATCAATTCAAAATTTAATGTCATTTCTACTGCGAGTACTAGTCCTGTAAGAGGTGCTCTAACAGTTGACGCAAAGATGCCTGCCATTCCTGCAACAGCAAAGATACCAGGATGTGAAATTAAATCTGGGAAATAGTGTTGCATAACACCTCCATACAACATCCCTAAAATAACTCCAAGTGTAAGTAGCGGTGCAAAAATACCTCCAGGTACTCCTGTACTATAACTAAAAATTGATAAAACCATTCTTATAATAAACAATATCAATAAAAAAGATAATGAAAATGAATGGTTGAGCACCTCAGTAATTGTACTGTATCCACCCCCTATCATTTCAGGAAAAGTAATTCCTATTACTGCAATTATTATCCCTGCAATAATTCCTGTAAAAATTAATGGGACTTTAAATGAAATTTGAAAGAAATCCAGTGACAAAACTAACAGTTTATTATATAAATATCCTATGACACTAAATAATAAACCTAAAATTATAAACAGCCATAACTCTGATGTTCCTGGACTTGAATAAACTACCATTTGTATTATTGGATTCGCTCCAACTAAAGATCTAACAACAAAATCTGCTGTTCCTGCTCCAATCATAATAGCAGCTACTGAATAAAAATTGAACCTGAAATGTTCATGCATTTCTTCAATAATAAAAATAATTCCTGCAAAAGGAGCATTAAAAGCACTTGCGAGCCCAGCTGCAGCTCCAGCTGATATTAAAGGGTTGTCTTCTGTATCTGATTTCCCTAGTGCATCTTTAATCATTTTACCAATATTAGCACCTATTTGAATTGTAGGCCCTTCACGTCCTAATAGCAAACCACTACCTAAAGAAAATAAAGACGCAAAAAATTTAATGGGCAATACTCTTTTCCAACGAATAGGGCGTATTCCATCTAAAGCTCCTTCTATTTCTTGCACCCCACTTCCTGATGTTTCTGGCGCAAATTTTCTAACTAAAAACAATGCAATACTTATACCTATAATTGCAAATAAAATAGGTGTTATCCAGCCTAAAAACCCTGAATTATTGGCATTTTTATATAAATCATCTCTAAAAACTTCAATATAGCCAAGTACTATACGAAAAATTGACCCTGCTAAACCTACTATGAGGCCTACAATTAAGGCATAGAATAATAGTCTCGTATTTTTAGTATTTGTATCATTAAATCTTTGATCTAACTTCCAAGATTTTATATGCTTTCTTAAATAGAATTTCATAAATAAATTAATTCCATTGAATCTTTGTTCTTGTATTTAAAATTACAATGTAACAAATTTTTAGTCGATAAAGCTAAACAATAGTTTTTATACCCGTTGTGCATTATGATAAAATTTCGTCAATTCGAATCTGCCTGACGGAAAGGCAGGTAATTTTTGATAAAAAATTGTATCGAGAATAGAATTTTTAGTCTAAAAAATAGTTCACTCCATTCTTTTTTTAACAAATTTAAATATTTTTAACTGTTTGCTAATCTAAAGGAACTGACGGAACAGTAAGTTTAAAAAGTCACAATGCACAACGGGTTTTTTTATATATAAATATAAGGCAAATGCCGTATTGATTTACCTCTCTTTTTATTGGATTTTTGGAACAACAATAAAATGTAACAATTATGAATTCAGTAAAACAATTACTACTTACATTCACATTAATTTTTTGTGAATTAATTACAGCTCAAAATGCAGACTATAATTATACGTTTGACGGACAGGTAAAATGGATGCTCTTAACTGATACTGGAACTTTATTAGCTTCAACAGGAGAAGCTTTGGTAGGTATTAAACCTAATAGCAGCGAAGTTTCCTTTAAGATTGATCGGTTAAAAAAAGTAAAAGAAGAAAATCTAGAATTTATACCTGGAACTCCTTACCTAATTATCAAACCAAAAGGAATGATGACGCATACCTCTGTTGTTGATTTAATAACTGGTAAAATGGTATTCGATTCAAAAAAAGAGAAATGGCAAGGAGGCGTAACAAGCCGTCATTTTATCACTCCTGAAATGAAACTGGTTGTTAATGGTATGCATAAAGAGGAAGGCCTAGGACAATACAAAGCTGGTGTTGGACTGTATGATATGCTCAATGGAAAATTAATACGAGTTTTTGAACGAAAAAGTAACAATCCGATGAGTGGAAAGCCCGACATTATGGATGATGCTATTATTATCCCTGGAGTAAAAAATATTACTTGTTACTCTATAAGTTCTGGAGCTGTAAAGTGGAAAGCTGAGGTAAAAAATGCTACTCGTATTATTAGTAATGAAGATACAAAGGAAATTTATGCCTTTAGAACCAAGGGAACAAATACTGTTGTTTACAAAGTAAAGGCAAACAATGGGACATCTCTGTGGATAAAAGAAAATAAATTAAAAGGTGTTATTTCACGTATTAATTTTACAGCACATGGGTTAGCTATAGTTACCAATATTGTAAACTCAGGAAAAAAAGGATTGGCGGGGAAAATTGCAAACAAAATGAAAGGGTCAGGAACATCGAAAGTTTATTTATTAGATTTAAATACAGGTGTAGATTTATGGGATAAATCTCCTAAAACCAAAGGAATAATAAGTCATTTTTATATTGAAGATGATGGAATTTTATTTGGTGTAGCCACTGGAGGAATTAATAAAGTTGGATTTGATGGAACTCCTCTTTGGAAAAAACCTTTAAAAACAGGGCCTGGCATACAAATTATGGCTCGTGTAAATAAAGGAGTGCTCTATATTTCACAAACGAATACCGATATTATAGATATGCAAACCGGCGAGTCTGTTTTTGGGAAAGCTGTAAAATATAAAAACTCCAAAGCTGTTACCTCAACGTATGATGAAAACAGAGATAGATTCTTATTGTCTTGTAAAAATGGTATCTATGAAATTGATGGTAACAATGGGGAATATAATTTAATTACAAAAAAAGCAAATTTTGAAGGAAAAGAAGACCCAACAAGTATAAGTGTGCGTCAAGGAGGTATTTTATTAACTTCTGATCAAAATTTAACAATGCTCAATTTTCAAGGAGATGAAAAATGGCATACCTATTACAAGGCTCCTGGTATTAGTACCGTTGGCAAAATATTTATGGGTGCACTTGCCGTAAGTTCTTTTGCACTTGCGAGTGCTTCAGCTTACCAAGCTGGATACAATAAAGGATCTTTAGGGCCATACCACTCTGAAACTAAAAGAATGGAAAATTACCAAGAAGGTTTTGGGAATATTGCCAGTGCTTCCTTTAAAGAATTAGGAAAGCGGTTTAAAGCTACCAAAGCAACTAAAAATTCATCTTTTATTTTAACAAAATTAGATGGTGGTGTTGGGTTGGCAAAAGTTGATAAAGACTCTGGACAAAAAGTTAATGAAATAGTTTTAAATGAAAAAAAACCTGTGTATGAAGTAGATGATATAGAAGGAATTCTATACTTCAAATCTAAAGGAAACACAATAAGTGCATATAAGTTAAATAAGTAAGTGGTTGTTGGTTTAAACCATTACAAAAAGACTGTTTCTAATGCCCTACTCCCTACACATTAGAGCAGTCTTTATTTTAAAATGTAGCCGTTTTTTAGGACTCGACAGGGTGCAAAGACACCTTTTTTATAAACTTTATTAATATTTGCCCCCCTTATTAGAAAAATTAACTGAACAAATCATAGTAACTAGAAATATTGGAGAAGCATATTTTATTGAAAAATATAAAATTGATGCGCACTTATTTAAATATTAAAAAAATTAGTCAAAAATAGAATTATGAAAAAATTACGGTCTCTTAATATTTGTTTTCCTAATGGCTAACGATTATTCAAATGGACTTACTATATTAGACTAAATATTTAATTGCGAGAATTAGAGTTACAAAAATTAACTTTGAATTCTGAAATAAATTAAGGAACCACAATACAAGTTAAAGCACCTCCAATTAAAATTAATGAGTAAATGTCTAAATTTCAAAAATACAACCTATTTATTTACTTATTTATTACATTATTAAGTTATAGTACTCAGGCTCAAGAGAATTCAAACGCCATAAATATAATTAGACCCAACTTTGAGCATCTAACTATTTCTAAGCAATTTTCATATAGTACAGCTTCAGAAATTAAAGGCATTTATGAAATTATTAAAAATGATTCTCTCTTAAAATTCACCTCTGAAAAATTTATAAATTCCGGTTTTTTTAAACCTTATAATTGGATAAAATGTAATTTTCTTAACAATTCAAATCAGACTGAGTTTATTTTTGAATTTAATCAAACTTATATAGATTCTTTAAAGGTTTTTATAGTTAAAGAAGGTAAAATCCTGAAAGAGTTCCCAAAAAAAGGGATGTACTTTAAACACAACAATAACCCTTCCTTTTTATCTAATAAATATGCCTATACCTATTTAGTAACCTTGCCCAAAAATCAAATTTCAAGTATTTATATTCAGGCTATTGTAAATGATGGCTCTCTTAGAGTCACAAATTCTCTTTGGAAAGTTTCAAAATATGAAGAGCGAAAAAAAGATATTAAAATTAGAACTAGTTACTTATTAGCCTTTTCTGGATTTGCTAGTTTCATTATTATATTTTCAATAATTCTCTTCCTTTTTTCTAAAAAAAAGGTGTACCTCTATTATGCGGGTTTTGTTTTTGTTGTTTCTGTTAACCTTATAGCTGTAAGGCATTTAATATCTCCTATTTACATAGAAAAATATTTTTTCCTCGGTAATAATTTTTCTGAAATGTTTGGCTTATTACAAATTATTTTTCTGATACAATATGCCAATCATTTCTTATCACTAAAAAAAGAATATCCTACTTTCTATGTTTTACTAAGATATTTGGCTTTTTTTACGTTTCTACTATATCTCTTTTCTCTTTTTATGAGAGAGTTTAATTGGTTTAGTACCTTTGGTTATTATTTTTCAAAAATAGAAATGATATTTCTCATTCTGTTTTTATATAGCATTGCTATATCTCTTATAATTAGAAAAAATATTATGGCATATTATTTTGTAATTGCCTATTTACCTCTAGTCTTTTTTGTAATACATTATGTTTTAACAGCTTTTCAATTAACAACATCATACAACCCCCTTCAGTGGGAACTTGTTATCTTTTTTGAGATTAGCGTTTTAACCATCGCAATGGCTCATAATTATTATTTATTAGTTAAAGAGAATCTTATATATCAAAATAAAATTTACAATCAGCGGCTAAAAATTTCACGAGATTTACACGATAATATTGGGTCTCAACTCACTTTTATTATTTCATCAATTGACAATTTGAAATTTATCACTAAAAACTCTGATGAAGTGGTAAAAAATAAACTCTCTGAAATAAACCAATTTACTAACAATACCATTTCTCAATTAAGAGATACTATTTGGGCTATGAATAAAAATGAAATATCTTTTGAAGATTTTCAAGGAAGAGTTTTAGCTTTTATTGAAAAAGCAAAAATAGCAACTCATGGTATTAAATTTAATTTAAATTCAACTGTAAGTAGTCCTATCTTTTTTTCTTCAATAAAAGGAATAAATATCTTTAGAGTTATTCAGGAAGCCATTAATAATGCCATTAAATATGCCAATGCTTCTGAAATAATTATAAATATAAATGAAATTAATAATAAACTTATTATTGAAATAAAAGATAATGGTACAGGCTTTAATTTAGATACTGTTGAGTTGGGGAATGGCTTAAAAAATATGCAACACAGAATTGAAGAAATTAATGGAGAAATAACTATCTATTCTGTAATAAATAAAGGAACAAGTATAATTATATCCTGTTTAAAAAATAAGACAAATGCCGTATAGTTTTACAACAAACTAACTGTTATATTTACAACAATACTAAACTAAAAAATATGAACCTTAAAATAGCCATTGCAGAGGATAATAGCTTTTTAGTGAAAGCAGTTATAGAAAAATTATCTTTTTTTACTAATTTAAATTACAAATTTAAAGCTGTAAATGGCGCTGAACTTATTGGAAAACTAGAGGCTAATCATAATATTGATGTTATTCTAATGGATATTCAAATGCCTGAAATGGATGGCATAACAGCTACTGAAATTATTAAAAATAAATATCCACATATTAACATAATTATGCTTACTGTTTTTGATGATGATGAAAACATTTTTAATGCAATTAAAGCTGGGGCAAACGGTTATCTATTAAAAGAAATTGATGCCGAAAACTTACACAAATGTATTTTAGAAGTTGTAAATGGTGGTGCTCCAATGACTCCAAGTATTGCTTTAAAAACATTAAATTTATTACGAAATCCTACTTCATTCAAAAATGATAGTTTAATAGAAAAAATAAAACTCACCAATAGAGAAACTGACATTTTACAGCATTTAAGCAAAGGTTTAATTTATAATGAAATTGCTGAAAATTTAATTATTTCGCCTTCCACCGTGAGAAAACACATTGAAAATATTTACAAAAAATTACAAGTTCATAATAAAATGGAAGCTGTGTATAAAGCTAAAAAACATAAGCTTATTTAGTTCTTCTTCGTATTCAAATAATCTAATGTTAAATTTACAAAAGCTTCTACTCCTAACTTAAAGCCACTTTCATCTATAAAAAAATCTGGTGTATGGTGCGATGCTGTATCTTCAAGTGAAACATTAACAGGCTTACCTCCTAAGAAAAAATAAAACCCTGGAATTTCTTTTTGGTAAAATGAAAAATCTTCTGCTCCAGTAACCGCATTAATTAATTTAACATTGTTCTCTCCGGCTACTTTTTGCAATGAAGGTAACATTGTATTTACTAAATTTACATCATTGTATGTAATAGGATATCCTTTATCAATTTCTATAGTAGCCTTAGCTCCAAAAGCTTCAGCAATTGCAGGCACACGTCTTTTAATCTCTTTATTTAGCTTCTTTTGCATATCATAATCTAGAGTTCTAATAGTACCTATCATTTCAACCTCTTCGGGGATAATATTACTTCGTACACCTCCACGTATTAAACCTACAGTAATAACGGCGGCTTCTTTTGTTAGTTCTGTATCTCTACTAATAATTGTTTGTAAACCATTTATTATTTGAGCTGAAACAACTATAGGATCTATACCTTCCCAAGGCCTTGATCCATGTGCTTGTTTTCCCTTAACTTTTATTGTAAAGCTTTGTGCAGCAGCCATAATTCCTGCTGGTTTATATGTTATTGTACCTACATTTGTAATTGCACTTATATGCAAACCAAAAATAACATCTACGTCTGGGTTTTTAAGAACTCCTTCTTCAACCATAAGTTCTGCTCCTCCTCTTTCACCTTTTGGAGCTCCCTCTTCTGCTGGTTGAAAAATAAATTTTACAGTTCCTTTTATCTCATTTTTAATTTTTGCTAAAACTTCAGCTGTTCCCATTAAAATAGCAATATGTGAATCATGTCCACAAGCGTGCATTACGCCCGTTTCAATTCCATTGTAAGTACTTTTTACTTTAGACGCAAATGGAACTGGAGTCCTTTCAGTTACAGGCAAGGCATCAATATCTGCTCTCAATGCTACTACAGCTCCAGGCTTCCCTCCTTTTAATATCCCCACAACTCCTGTGTGAGCAACATTTGTTTGTACTTCTAGCCCTAAACTTTTCAAATGTTTTGCTATTTTTTCAGCAGTTTTGAATTCTCTATTCGATAATTCGGGATGCTGGTGAAAATCTCTTCTCCATTCAATTACTTTTGGTTCAATGTTATTAATTAGTTTGTCAATTTTTTTGCTTTGTGCATGTAGCCCAACAGAAATTAAAAATAATAGTATTGTTAAATTTTTCATGTGTAAGTATATATTAGGGGCTAAATATAACAAAAAAAGGAGAAGTAAAAACTTCTCCTTTTTAATTAATATTATTTTATAACTATTTCACAAACTTAGCTACATTTTGCCAAGGACCACCATTTATTATATCAATACCTTGCTTACTTAAAAAAGAAGTTGCCTGTCCACTTCTTGCTCCACTTCTGCAAACAGCAACTATTTTTTTATTTAAGCCTTTTATTTCTTCAATAGTACTTGGTATACTATTTAAAACAATGTTTTTAGAGCCTTTTACATGTCCTTCTCTAAACTCTTCTGGTGTTCTAACATCAATAACTACAGCCCCTTCTTTAATATATTTTTCAATTGTTTCATTATTATTACCTCCTCCAAATAATCCAAAAAAACTCATTCTTCAACTTTTAAATTAATGTGCAAAGTTAATTGATTCATAATTAATTTTGGTAACATTAATCACTTTATTTTTTGAGTAATTGAATCCCACTGGTTATTAAGTTTTCATATTCCGACAAGTTTTTTAAGTGGTCTAAAACATCCTCCTCTAATGTTGTCTTTGAATTTAAAATTAATTCATAAATTTCTAATGTTAGTAACCAATCTGAAGGGTAATCTTCTTTTAAAGTAGAAAATATTTGCTCCAATAGTTCAATACTTACAGTTTCTTTTATACGCATTTTTGCAACCTGTTTGTATAATTTATGAAGTCTTAATTCCCCGTTAGAATACTTAATTGTATGTGTTTTTTTAGTAGAAATTTTACTCTTATTCTTAAATGAATTTATTGATGCGGGTCCAGCATAGGCTGAAATTATATCTTTACCAACTGCCATATCATAAATACCCCAATCTGGTTGAAATAAAACAGTTTTATTATGTGTGACTGTACAGTTTTTAAAGGAAATTAAAATAATTTTACCTTGTAAATCTCTTTTTCCTGTAATTACATCTCCTTCAACTTTAATATTTCCTTCAAAAAGTAATGTTGTTTTTTTACCTTCATAAATACCATATACCTCCAAATCTTTAGGAAACATATCTTCAATTGCCAAATTAATCCCTTTTAATTTACCTAGCGGACTTCCAAAACCTTCTGCATGATATGTAGTTCCATGACCTATTAACTCCTTATCTCTACTTGCCAACGCTGTTGGACCAACAGTTTGAAAATAAACAGGCTTATTTTCTTCAACAATCACATTAGTAAAAACACCCGAAATTTGTATTCCTGTACTCAATTCTATTGTACCTAAACTTTTAGATTTGATTAATTTTTGAATTCCTTTTAACCCACCTGTTCGCAATGACATTTTATTGGCAAATTCTTCTAAAATATAACTTAAATAAGCAAAATTTGGTGTTACAAACAATTGAGGTTGAGGCTTTGTAATATCAAAACTTTGTGAAGCAGCTTCAATACTATATGGTATTTTTTTTACTTTATTTGTTAAACAATGCTTACTTTCATTAATTGAAGAAAGTAACCCTGCTCCATATATTTTTGGATTATTTATATCACCTATCAATCCATATTCTACTGTCCACCAATGTAAATTCCTAATTTGTGCCATTTCAGAAAGCTCACCCATATTATGTTGTAATGCCTCAACCTTTGATTGTGCTTTGTTAATTTTCTCTTCTGAAGAATTAGGATCTTCTTTTAAAATAGAAAGCAATCGGATAGCCTCATACATTTCAAAATCTTTAGCTGAAGAAATTGCTTTAGAACCAATTTCTCCAAATCTCCTCAAATATTCAGCATATTCAGGATTCGAAATAATAGGCGCATGACCGGCTGCTTCGTGAATTATATCTGGAGCAGGCGTATACTCAATGTGTTTTAAAGTTCTAATGTCTGAAGCAATTACAAGTACATTATATGCCTGAAATTCCATAAAAGCATTGGGAGGAATAAAACCATCAACAGAAACTGCTGCCCAGCCAATATCTTTTAAAATTCTGTTCATTCCTTCCATTTTTGGAATATTATCTTCCGATATTCCCGCTTTTTTTAACCCCTCTATATACGACTTGTCAGCTACTTTACTTAAAAAATCAATATTTATCCGCATCACATATCTCCATACAGCCTGATTTTGAGCCGTATAATTTGCATATGGTTGTTTAACTATAAACTTGTGCAAGTGTTTTGGTAACCTTTTGGTAATTTTATTAAACTTTATAGCTTTAGTCATTCTAGTAATATTTTAAGTTTGAAAGTTACAATTTTTAAAAATTTATCATTTAGCTTAAAAAAATACAAAAAGTAAACCTATTATTTTAATTAATAAGGGTATAGAAAATCTCTAATTTTTATATTTTCCCCGCAATCGTTTTAGTAATTTTAACAGGATTTAAACAGTATTTATAAAATCCCAAAGCGAATACTTCGTATCTTTGACATTCAAAAATAAATAAATATTCTGATGAACAAGAAAGTGATTTTGATGATTTTAGATGGTTGGGGAATAACTCAAAACCCTGAGGTTTCAGCAATTTTTAACGCAAAAACCAGCTATATAGATAGCCTGTATGATAAATATCCTAATGCCAGTTTAAGAACCGATGGAGAATATGTTGGCTTACCTAAGGGGCAAATGGGGAACAGTGAAGTAGGCCATATGAATTTAGGCGCTGGTAGAATTGTTTATCAAAACCTTGTTAAAATTAATTTAGCTGTTAAAAACAAAACCTTAGGAAAAGAAAAAGTTTTATTAGACGCATTCTCTTATGCTAAAAAAAATAATAAAAATATTCATTTATTAGGACTGGTGTCTGATGGAGGAATTCACTCTCATATAAATCATTTAAAAGCATTATTAGATGTTGCAAGTGAAAACAAAGCTAAAAAAGTGTACTTGCATGCTTTTACTGACGGAAGAGATTGCGATCCAAAATCTGGGAAATCTTTCATCAATGATATTCAACAACACATGCTAAAAACAACTGGAGAATTGGCTTCAATTACTGGGCGTTATTATGCTATGGATCGTGATAATAGATGGGAGCGTATTAAAATAGCTTATGATGCTTTGGTAAATTCCAAAGGTGTAAAATCTACAAACGCCGTCGAAAGCATTGAAGAAAGTTATAAAAATAATATAACCGACGAGTTTATTATGCCTATAATTATGACGGATGAAAGTGGCATACCAAAAGTAAAAATAGGGGATGATGACGTTGTAATTTATTTTAATTACAGAACAGACAGAGGAAGAGAACTCACTGAAGCCCTAACCCAAAATAATTTTCCTGAATTTAATATGAAGACACTGCCTTTGTATTATGTTACAATGACAAACTATGATGAATCATTCAAAAACATTAAAGTTATTTACAACACTGATAATTTAGTTGATACCCTTGGAGAAGTATTAGCAAAAGCGCATAAAAAACAAATTAGAATTGCTGAAACAGAAAAATATCCACATGTAACTTTTTTCTTTTCAGGTGGAAGAGAAACTAAATTTGAAGGTGAAAAACGAATATTAATCCCATCACCAAAAGTTGCCACATACGATTTAAAGCCCGAGATGAGTGCCTATGAAATTAAGGATGCTATTATGCCTGAATTAGACAAAAAAGAAGTTGATTTTGTATGTTTAAATTTCGCTAACGGCGATATGGTTGGTCATACAGGAGTTATGAAAGCCGCAATTAAAGCATGTGAAGCTGTTGATAAATGTGTTGAAGATGTTGTAACAAGTGCTTTAAAAAATGATTATACCACTATTATTATTGCAGATCACGGTAATTGTGAAACCATGATAAATCCTGATGGCACACCAAATACAGCTCATACAACCAATCCTGTGCCCATTGTTTTAGTTGATAAAGACATCAAACATATTAATGATGGAATTTTAGCCGATATTGCTCCTACTATTTTAAAATTAATGGGAATTGATCAACCAAAATTAATGACACAACACTCTTTAATATAATTTTGTACTTTTATCGAAATTTAAATTTATCCAAATGAAAAAAATACTTTTAGGTGTTATTTTAATAGCTAGTATTGGTTGTTTAGCACAAAAAAAAGAAACAGTAGTAACAAAAGATGAAGAAGGAAACTTAATTGGAATTACAAATAAAGCAGATTTTCTACAAGAACCTTATACAGATTGGTTTAGTCCAAATTATAACGACTACAAAACAAATAAAGAACTTATAAGTAAGTTAAAACCTTTATTAAAGGGTATTACCATAAAAGCTTTTATGGGAACCTGGTGCAGTGATAGTCAACAACAAACTCCTGCCTTTTATAAAATTTTAGATGAAACTGGATTTAACTATAAAAATTTAGAATTAGTTGCTGTAAACAGAGATAGAGAAACACCTGATAATTTGCAGAAAGGTTTTGATATAGAAAGAGTTCCTACTTTAATTTTTTATAAAGATGGAAAAGAAATTGGAAGGTTTGTTGAATATCCTAGAGAAACTATTGAAGCTGATATTTTAAAAATTGTAAGCGGTGAACCTTACAAACATTCATACGAAGACTAAATAATTTACTTAGAATAATTTAATTAAAAGCCGATATTTAATAGTTAAATACCGGCTTTTTTGTCTTTGGGATAATTTTTTATTTTGGGGCATCAAAATATTCTCTTTCAATATGTTCTCTGTGATCTGGGTGTGCTATTTTAATCAATGCAGCTAGGCGTTGTTTTATAGTTTTTCCATATAAATTAGCAACGCCATATTCTGTTACAATGTATTGCACATGAGCTCTTGTAGTTACTACACCAGCTCCTGGATTTAAAAAAGGAACAATTCTACTAATTCCATTTTTAGTTGTAGAAGGCATTGCAATAATTGCTTTTCCTCCTTCACTTAAAGAAGCACCTCTAATAAAATCCATTTGTCCTCCAACGCCTGAATACAATCGTGTACCAATTGAATCTGCACATACCTGTCCTGACAAATCAACTTGAATAGCTGAATTTATAGCCACCATTTTTGGGTTTTTTCTAATATTGGCAACATCATTAACATAATCACACGAACGCATTTCAATATATGGATTATCATCTACATAATCATACAATCGTTTTGACCCCATTAAAAAGGTAGTTAATGCTCTTCCCGCATTAATTCCTTTATAATTCCCATTAATTACATCATCCAAAATTAAATCAATAACTCCATCAGAAAACATTTCAGTGTGTAAACCTAAATCTTTATGGTTTTTTAATCTAGACAAAACTGCATTTGGTATAGAGCCTATTCCCATTTGAAGTGTGCTTTTATCATCAATAAGCTCTGCAATATGGTCACCTATCTTATTTTCAACTTTGTTTGGTGTAGGTAAAATAAATTCTGGAATTGGTCTGTCTACCTCAACAAAAGTGTCTAATTCTGAAACATGAATAATTCCTTCTCCATGTACACGTGGCATTTGTTCATTAATTAAAGCAATAACATGTTTTGCACTTGAAATAGCTGCTAAAATAGCTTCAACCGAAACACCTAAAGAACAATATCCATGTCTATCAGGCTTAGAAACCTGAATTAAAGCAACATCTAATGGTAAAATATTTCTTTTAAATAATAGCGGCACTTCACTCAAAAACACAGGTGTATAGGAGCCATTTCCTTCTTTTATGGTATGCCGTACATTACTACCTATAAAAAATGAGTTTACATGAAAACTACCCTTGTATTTTGGATCTGCATAAGGTGTTTTTCCTTCTAAATGTAAATGACAAACTTCAACATCTCTAAGCTCTTCATGCCTTTCTGTCATAGCATCAATCAACTCTTGAGGAACAGAAGCTGCCGCTTGAATATAAACCCTATCATTCGATTTTATAACTTTTACAGCCTCTTGAGCCGTTACCGCTTTATACATCATCTATAATTTAAATTATGCTGCAAATTTACAAATGATTTTCGGCAAAATTCCTGCTAAAAATCAGTTTTTGAAAACCTCCTATTGTTAATTTTTTAAGCAATCCTTTAATCTTTGAAATTATTTTTTTTAAAGTACCTTTGCCTCATAAATTTTATGATTACATGATACTTATTAAAACTCGTGAAGAAATTGAATTAATGCGCGAAAGTGCACTCATTGTTTCAAAAACTTTAGGAATGCTTGCTAAAGAAGTAAAGCCTGGAGTTTCTACATTATATTTAGATAAATTAGCTGAAGAATTTATAAGAGACCACAATGCAATACCGGGTTTTTTAGGTCTTTACGATTTCCCTAACACATTATGTATGAGCCCTAATGCTCAAGTAGTTCATGGTATTCCTAACAACAAACCATTAGAAGAAGGGGATATTATTTCTATTGACTGCGGTGCTTTAAAAAATGGGTTTTATGGTGATCACGCTTATACCTTTGAAGTTGGTAATGTAGCTGAAGAAACTAAAAAATTATTGCAAACAACAAAAGAAAGCTTGTATGTAGGAATACGTGAATTTAAAGCAGGTAATAGAGTTGGAGATGTTGGTTTTGCAATTCAAAATTACTGTGAAAAACAGGGTTATGGAATTGTAAGAGAATTGGTAGGTCATGGATTAGGTCATGAAATGCACGAAGATCCTGAGATGCCCAATTACGGAAGAAGAGGAAAGGGAAAGAAGTTTGTTGAAGGAATGGTAGTTGCCATTGAACCAATGGTAAATTTAGGAACTCATAAAATAACGCAACTTAAAGATGGTTGGACTATTTTAACTAAAGATGGTAAACCTAGCGCTCATTTTGAACACGATGTAGCTCTTGTAAATGGCAAACCCGAATTACTCTCAACATTCAAATATATTTATGAAGCCTTAGGAATTGAAAGTAATGAAGAAGATGGTTTAAGACAAAAAGATTTAGTTTTATAACCTAGATTATGCTTAAAGAAATATTAAAAATTCAGCAAAAAGAAATTATAAAAGGATTTAAAGGTCGATTTTTTCACACCAATAATTTTACTATTGCTTTTTGGGAAATTGAGAAAGGAGCTATTTTACCCGAACATTCTCATATTCATGAACAAACAACTCAAGTAATTGAAGGCAAACTAGAAATGACAATTGATAACAAAACAATGATTGTAAAAGCAGGTATGATTGTTCATATTCCTTCAAATGCAAAGCACAGTGGTAAAGCCTTAACAAATTGCAAACTAACAGATACTTTTTACCCTATAAGAGAAGATTATAAATTTAATTTATAAAATATTACTATTGAAAGGTTTTTTTAAATTTATACTAAATACTATTCCTCGCCCATTACTCATAAAAGTTAGTTATTGGGTTCGTCCGTTAATTTCATTTTATTTAAAAGGAACTACATACACTGACCCTATAGACGGTAAGAGTTTTAGGGAGTTTTTACCTTATGGTTATGGAAAACAGCGCTCAAATGCTTTGTCACCTAGTACATTTTCTTTAGAGCGTCACAGGCTACTTTGGTTGTATTTAAAAAATGAAACTACTTTTTTTACTTCAACAAAAAAAGTACTTCACATAGCACCCGAACAATGCTTCTTAAAACAATTTAAAGCACTTAGCAATTTAGATTATATAACGGCAGATTTAAATTCTCCAATTGCAGATGTAAAAGCTGATATTTGTGATTTACCTTTTAAAGAAAATACCTTTGATATTATTCTTTGCAACCATGTTTTAGAACACATTGAAAATGATAAAAAAGCTATGAGTGAATTATTTAGGGTTTTAAAACCTGAAGGCATGGGGATTTTTCAAGTACCACAAGATTTAAACAGAGAGAAAACATACGAAGACATAACAATTACCTCACCTGAAGAACGTACCAAACATTTTGGTCAATATGATCATGTTAGAATTTATGGCAAAGATTATTTTGATAAATTAAGAACTGTTGGGTTCACAGTAAATGAAATTGATTACTCCAGTACACTCCCTAATAATTTAATTGAAAAATATTGCTTGGTAAAAGGTGAAATTTTACCCGTTTGTTTTAAATAATTAGTTAGTAAAATTTGCTGACTTAAATGTTTTTATTTCCCCATTTTCATCAACATAAATTAAAAATGCTTTCAACGCTGTATGTTCTTTTAAAAATTTTATTGATTTTTCTAGTCCCATAGCCATAAACGCCGTAGCATACCCATCAACATCCGCACAATCAGATTTTGAAATTACAGAAGCACTTAACAAATTGCTTGGAGTAGCATACCCTGTTTTTGTATTTATTGTATGTACATATTTAACGCCACTTGCTGAAGTTCTATATTTTCTGTAATTCCCTGAGGTTGCCATAGATTCATTATGTAATTGAACTGTTGTTGCAAAAGAACGTGTACCGTCAAAATTTGGCTCTTCAATTGCTATTCTCCAAAATTCATTATTTTGATTAACTCCTCTTGCTCTAATTTCACCTCCAATTTCTACCATATAATTTTTTATACGGTTTCTTTCAAAAAGCCTTCCAACAACATCAACCAAATATCCTTTTGCAATGGCATTAAAATCGAAATAAATCTCAGGGTATAATTTTTTTATTTTCTTATTATGCATACTAACCTTATCAAACCCAACAAACTTTAATAATTCTTTAATTTTTGTTGAATCTAAATTTTTAATAGGTTTCCCTGGCCCAAAACCCCAAGCATTTACTAAAATTCCAATTGTAGGATCAAAATCTCCATTTGTTTCAGAAAAAATTTTAGCCGATTTTAAAAATACCTCTTCAAAAATATCATCAATTACAATGGTAGTGTCTCCTTCATTAATTTTAGAAATATCTGAAGTTGGAATATAGGTTGAAACAGATTTATTAACCACCTTAATTAAACTATCGATTTTAGCGTTAAACTTTTTGTTACTTGTAGCTAAATAGCGAATTGAAAATGTAGTGCCTAAAGCATTACCTTTTAAAATTTTTAACCTTTCTTGTTTGGTATTGCAAGAGAATATTGAAAATATTAAAAGAATCAATAACTTATTTTTCATGGTAATATTTTATAAAAATTTAATTTTACAAAGGTAACATTTATAAATATCACAAAATATTTATAATTTAATTTAAAACAGCAAATTCTAAACTTCTTTTTTTTAACTTTGCTCCAAGTCTAACGTATTTTTAAATTATGAAAAAACTAGTTGTATTAATTATTATCACATCAGTGATGTTAAGTTCATGTGTATCTCAAAAAAAATACACTGAATTAGAAGGGAATTTCAATAAAAAAAGTCAAGAATTAGTTGATACTAAAGCTGACTTGATGAAATGTAGAATTGAAAACGAAGGTAAAATTACCTCACTTGAACAACAGGTAATTGATTTAAGGAAGGATAAAGAAAAGACATTAGAATATGTTGATAATTTAACTGTATTATCTAAGTCTGCTTCAGAAAACATTAAGGAAACTTTATCTCAAATGGGGAAAAAAGATGAGTATATTAAATATATTCAAAAAGCAATTACCCGTAAAGACTCTATTAATTTAGCTTTAGGATTCAAATTAAAAAGTGTGTTAAAAGATGGGTTTAGTGACGAAGATATACAAGTTGATATTGAAAAAACAGTTGTATATATTTCTATAGCCGATAAATTATTATTTAAAAGCGGTAGTTCAACCATATCAAGCAATGCAAAAAAAGTATTAGGTAAGGTTGCTGAAGTAATTGCTGCACAACCAGATTTAGAGGTTATGGTTGAAGGTTATACTGATAATAAAAAGGTTATTAAAAATTCAAGTATTAAAGATAATTGGGATTTAAGTGTAAAACGTTCAACGGCGGTAATTAGAGTATTGCAAAACGATTTTAATATTGAACCAAGTCGTTTGGTTGCAGCTGGAAGAAGTGAATATAAACCGCTAGAAAGTAATGATACTGTTGAGGGTAGAGCTAGAAATAGAAGAACAAGAATTGTTTTAATGCCTAAACTAGATCAGTTTTTTAATTTATTAGAGAGCAAGGTTGAGTAATAATTTTATTGTTATATTATTAAAAGAGGCTGTCTAAAAAGTAATTATACTTGTCATTTTGAACAAAGTGAAAAATCTCAACATCTTGATATATAAGTGTTTAATTTTAAGAAGATTCTTCATTTACATTCAGAATGACACTTTTTAGACAGCTTCTTTAATTTAATTGGACATCAATAAATTGTAATCCATCATACTGTAATAAGTACTCTTCATTTAAAATTGGTGGTTTTGATTTATCATCCACAGCTCCTAATCCAACACTTGCAAATATAATTTTAGCCTTATTTTTTTGTGCATGATTTTTAAAGGTTTCCATCCAAATAACATCATAATTTATAGGATTATCTGAAATATCAGTTGCTTTTACCAAAACAAAATAGCGAATATTATCCTTATCAATACAAACATATTGTGGATGTTTCTTTAATTTGCTATTTATGGCAATAAACTCATACCCTTTTGCCTGTAAATCTTTACCCACAATATTCATAGCTAAGTTGTGTAGTTCTTGCTCTGTAAGTGGTCTGCTCATTCTAAATAGTTAATAGTTATAAAAAAATCCGATACAAAAATATCGGATTTTAATTAATTTATATATGTTTTTTTAGTTTATCCACCAAAATCATCAAATCTAATATTCTCATCAGGCATTCCAAAATCTTGACCCATCTTTTGAACTGCTTTGTTCATTAATGGAGGCCCACAGAAATACAATTCAATATCTTCTGGTGCTTCATGTTTAGATAAATATTCATCTATTACTGCTTGATGAACAAATCCTGTAAATCCATCTCCTTCAGGATCGTCAGCATCTTTTTTATTTACCCAATTATCTTCTGGAGCAGGTTCAGATAGTACAACATAAAATTTAAAATTATCAAATTCCTTTTCTAATTCATGGAAATGTTTTAGATAAAATAATTCACGTTTAGAGCGACCTCCATACCAGTAGGTTACTTTTCTTTTGGTTTTCAAAGTTTTAAATAAGTGATATAAATGAGAACGCATTGGAGCCATACCAGCACCTCCACCAACATATAGCATTTCAGCATCAGATTCATTTATAAAAAATTCACCGTAAGGTCCAGAAATTGTAACTTTATCTCCAGGTTTTCTAGAAAAAATATACGATGAAGCTATCCCTGGATTAACATCCATCCACCCATTCTTTGTTCTATCCCAAGGTGGAGTTGCTACACGAACGTTTAACATAATTTCTCTTCCTTCTGCAGGGTAAGAAGCCATAGAATAAGCACGTTCAACAGGCTCTTGGTTTATCATTTTAAGTGACCATAAGCCAAATTTATCCCATTCTAATTTAAATTTATCGGGTGTTTCGTGTTCTTCTGGATGAGCAGTAATATCAATATCAGAAAAATTCACTTCACAAGCAGGAATTTCAATTTGAATATATCCCCCTGCTTTATACCCCATATCTTCAGGGATTTCAACAACAAATTCCTTAATAAACGATGCAACATTGTAATTTCTAACAACAGTACCTTCCCATTTTTTGATACCAAAAACTTCTTCAGGAATAGAAATATCCATATCCTGTTTAACCTTCACTTGACAGGCTAAACGAGCTCCAGATTTTAATTCTTTACGTGTAAAATGAGGAATTTCTGTTGGTAACGCCTCTCCTCCACCTGAGTGAACATGACATTCACATTGAAGACAAGTTCCACCACCACCACAAGCTGATGGTAAAAATATTTTAGCGTTTCCTAAAGTTGTTAAGAGAGAACTTCCTGAAGCTACTTCAATGACTTTTTCTCCATTAATTTTAATTTTTACAGGTCCGGATGGTGACAATTTCTGTTTTACAAATAATAATAATGCAACTAGTAGTAATGTTAAAACTAAAAATGCTACCACTGTTGCTACAATTGTACCTAATGTATTTGCTGCTAATATCATCATTACTCTTTAATTTCTTTTTCGTTATTGGCTAAATTATTAGCGTTTTTAGTTACTTCAACTTGAGTGGTTTTTTCTTTAGTATCTTTAACTTTCTCAATTTGAGTTGTTTCTTTTTTCACTTCCTGTTTATCTCCTCCAGTTAACATTCCCCCAAAACTCATAAATCCAATTGCCATTAAACCAGTAATAATAAATGTAATTCCTAAACCTCTTAAAGGTGCAGGCACGTTTGAGTATCTAATTTTTTCACGAATGGCTGCAATTGCTAAAATTGCTAAAAACCAACCAATTCCTGAACTTATTCCATAATTAAAGGCTAGCCCAAAAGATTCAATTTCACGAGACTGCATAAATAACGAGCCTCCTAAAATTGCACAGTTCACCGCAATTAGGGGTAAAAATATACCCAAAGAATTGTATAAACCAGGTGCAAATTTTTCTACAATTATTTCTACTAATTGTACCATTGTTGCAATGGTAGCAATAAACATAATAAAAGATAAAAAGCTTAAATCAATATCTGCATATCCTTCTCCTAACCATTTTAAAGCTCCTTCTTGTAAAATATATTTATCTAATAACCAGTTTAATGGAACTGTAATAGCCATTACAAAAATAACTGCGGCTCCTAACCCTACTGCTGTTGATACTTTTTTAGATACGGCCAAGTAAGAACACATTCCTAAGAATGTTGCAAATACCATGTTATCTATAAATATTGCTTTAAAAAATAATTCTAAATGTTCCATATTATTAATTATCTTCAATTAATGCTTCATTTCTTGAGCGTTGTACCCATATTATAATTCCTAACGTAATCAGTGCCATTGGTGCCAACAACATAAATCCATTGTTTTCATAACCATAAGCATATACGCCTGTTTTTTCAATAGAATCTCCCAATACTTTAAATCCTAATAATGTTCCGGATCCTAAAAGTTCTCTAAAAAATCCAACAATTATTAAAATTATACCATAACCTAATGCATTTCCTATTCCATCTAAAAACGATCTCCAAGGCCCATTTGCCAAGGCAAATGCTTCAAAACGCCCCATTATAATACAGTTTGTAATAATTAGCCCCACAAATACAGACAATGTTTTACTCAACTCATATGCGTATGCTTTCAATACTAAATCAACAATTATAACCAGCGCAGCAACTACAATTAATTGAACTATAATTCTAATTTTTGGTGGAATAATATTTCTCATTAATGAGATTACTACATTACCCATAGCAAGTACAAATAATACTGCTAAAGACATTACAATAGATGCTTTTAATTCTGCTGTAATTGCTAATGCTGAACAAATTCCTAATACCTGGATGGTAATAGGGTTATTATCAGCTAAAGGATCTGTTATTAATTTTGCGTCTTTTTTTGATAAAAGTCCCATAAAATTATTGCTTTAATGTTTTTAAATAAGGTATATACATTGCTATATCTTTTTTTAGCATAGCAGATAATCCATCACCTGTTATGGTAGCTCCTGCAATTGCATCTACTTTAAAATCTGTTTTATTTAAATTTTTTGGATCTGCATTTCCTTTTGCAGCTGTAACACCTATAAAAATATCTCCATTCATAATATGTTCTCCTTCAAAATCATCCATAAAAAAGCGCTCTTTGATGTTTGATCCTAAGCCTGGTGTTTCCCCTGCATGGTCAAAATACACTCCTTTAATTACAAGTTGTTTATCTAAAGCTACATAACCCCAAATTGCATCCCATAAACCCTTTCCTCTAACAGGAATGATGTAGTATTCTTGATTATCTTTATCTCCAATAAATAATGGAAGTCTTCTTTTATAATTTGGATCTTTTGCTGCAGCAGCTTCTTTTTTAAGATCAATTAAATATGCTTGATTATCTTCAACAGCCTTCGTCCCTGTAATTACCAATTGTTTTGTAATATATTTTGAAAACTCTTCTGCAACTTTATTTTTAGGAACAAAGTTTACGCTTCCTTCTTCATTATCATTTACCCCCATTGCATATAAAATATTTTGCTGTTTTTCTATGCGTTTATTCTCAGCAATTTTATCTTTTAATGATGATGACACAAAAGCTAATAATGTTCCAACTATAAGTACCATTCCAGTTGCAAACAGTACTGTATATACGTTACTTTCAGTATTTTTAGCCATAGTTTTTTATTGTAATTTTTTGTACTTTTAATCGTTTTAGCCTTCTTTTTATATTTCCTTGAATCACGTAATGATCTATGGTAGGTGAGAAAACGTTCATTAATAGAATTGCTAACATTACACCTTCTGGGTAAGCTGGGTTGAAAACACGAATCATAATCGATATAAATCCAATTAAAAATCCATAAATCCATTTTCCTCTATTAGTTTGTGAAGCAGTTACAGGATCGGTTGCCATAAATACAACTCCAAAAGCAAATCCTCCAATTATTAAATGTTCCCAATAAGGTGTGTTCATCAGGTCATAAAACTTACTTCCTTCTGTAATCCAGCCAGCATTCACAACTCCATTAAATATGAGTCCCATAACTATTGCTCCAATTGCCGATGACAACATAATTCTCCAGCTAGCAATTTTAGTAAACAACAAATAGAATGCTCCTAGTAAAATTAAGAGTGTTGATGTTTCTCCTACTGAGCCAGGAATGAATCCATAAAACATATCCCAAGTTGAATATACTAAGTCTTTTCCCTGAGCTAAACCTCCCAAAATAGTTTCTCCAGAAATAGCATCTGGAGTACCTTTTAATGCATTAGCTCCTGCTACCCATACTTTATCTCCACTCATCCAAGTTGGATATGCAAAGAATAAGAATGCTCTAATTGTTAATGCAGGATTTAAAATATTCATTCCGGTACCACCAAAAACTTCTTTCCCTATAACCACTCCAAAAACAATAGCTACTGCAAGCATCCAAAGAGGAGTATCTATAGGTATAATTAAAGGCACTAACATACCCGTAACAAAATAACCTTCTTCAACTTCATGTTTATTAATAGTTGCAAAAAACACTTCAATTCCCAATCCAACTACGTACGAAACAAGAATAAGTGGTATTAATTTTACAGCACCAATGTAAAGGTTATCTAAATTCCAAAAGTTACCACTAAAAAAGGACATTCCTTCAGGGAAACCATTAATAGCAGCATTGTGTTGAAACCCTGCATTAAACATTCCAAAAATTAGAATAGGTATTAATGGTATAATAACATTAGTCATTGTACGTTTTAAGTCATCTGCACCTCTAATGTGACCTCCCGAATGTGTTGTTTCATTAGGTGTATACACGAAAGTATGAAAGGCCGAATAAGCAGACAACCACTTTTTACCCTTTCCCTTTTCTTTTATATTATGTAATTTTTCTTTTAATCCCATAATTTTATCCTATTTCTTTTAACATTAAGTCTAACCCTTTTCTAATAATTTCTTGATGTGGTTGTTTAGAAACACACACAAATTCAGTTAAGGCAAAATCTTCTGGAGCAACTTCATACATTCCTAATTGTTCCATTTCATCTAAATCTTTATACATACAAGATTTTAATAATTGTATTGGATAAATATCAAGGGGAAAAACCTCTTCATAAATTCCCGTAACAACAAATGCTCTATGTTCTCCGTTTGTATTCGTATTCAAGTCAAACTTTTTATTTGGGAATAACCAAGAAAAAGTTAAAGCTCTTGAAATTGAAATTTTATTAAAAATCGGCTTAATCCATCCAAAGAATTCATAATCATTCCCTTCAGGAATTACTGTCACCATATTGTCGTAATATCCCAACACTCCTTTTAAGTCTTGTGCAATGCCAGTTAGTACATTCCCACTTATAATTCTATTTTCTTCTTTCTTTAACTTTCCTCCAACTATAGAATTTATAGCTGCTCCTATTTTAGTTTTATAATACTTAGGTGTTTCAACCGATGACCCTGCCAAAGCAATTATACGTTCAGCATTAAACTTACCCGTTAAAAGTAATTCTCCAATAATTACCAAGTCTTGTGGTGTAACAATCCAAACTACTTCCCCTTTATTTATAGGGTCAATTTTCGCAATTTGAGTTCCTACATTTCCTGAAGGATGCGGTCCTGAAACCTTGTGCAACGTGATATCATTTAATTTTGCAAATGGTGAATTTGAATTTTTACCAACTGAAACGTGAACTTTACCTGATGTTAATTTACTTAAAGCCGTAACTGCCGCTTGCAATTCATTTTCTTTCCCAGCCAGTACATAGTCATAATCAGCTGCTAATGGAGCGCTTGCATACGCAGAAATAAAAATTGCCTTAGGTTCTTTTTCAGTATCTGCAACTACATCATAAGGCCTTTGTTTAATAAATGACCAACAACCTGAAACCAATAAATGAGATTTAATCTCATCGGCTTTCATTGTTTTAGCATCTTTCACTCCAAAGTCAAAATATTGTTGCTCTTTATCAGCTTGAATTTTAATTGCTAATAATTTTCTCTTATCTCCACGAATAATATCAACTACTTCACCACTAACTGGCGAAGGAAATTTCATATCTTCATTGGCTTTGTTATAAAAAACTGACTCGCCAGCTTTTAATTTTATACCAACTTTTACGGATAATTTTGGAATAATACTGTGGAAATCTGCAGGGCTTAATGTATAAATATTACTAGATACAGCGTTTTCGGTAACTTTCTCGGCTTCACCTTTTAGCTTTATATCTAAACCTTTTTTAATTTGAATGTCTTTTGACATATATTTAGTTTATTTAATAGTCTTAGAAAACGGAGCAAAAATAACAATTTCTAAGGTAAGATTTATGATTTTTATCATGTTTTTTTATAACTTTTATTATCAAAGTAAATTTAATTAAATCCGAGAAAAAATTGAATAAACTTTCTAATATATTTGAATTGTTTTATGGTTAGACTAACATTAAAACCTATATTCCATTTTTACGAGAATATATCTTGGTAATAATCTGTATTCGGTAGTTGATATATTTATATCAGTAATCGAATAACTTTTAAAAGAATTGGTGTTGAATAAGTTTTTACCAGATAATGAAAATGTTAGTTTATTTTTTTTAATAGTGTATCTAGCATTAAAATCAGCAAAATAATAAATGCTATTTTTTTTATCTATATTACCAAAATAATAGCGTTCAGATTCAAGTTGAAAGTTTAGTTTATTATTTAATACAAATGACAGGTCTAAAAAAGTAATATTATCTGTAAAAGAGTGTTTAATGGTAGTTCTTATTTCGTTGGTTGTCCATTTTGTACCAATATGGTAATTAAAAACACCTTTAAAACCTGATCGTAACTCAGCACCGTAATTGTAATTATTTGAGGTTACCTCTCTCAAATCTAGATTATTAATTATGTTCTTATAGTTTGATTTTGAATAGCCTACATCTAATTTTAAATTGGATGAAATCTTTTTAAAGTAATAATCTATTTTTGATGAAAAACTTAAAAACTCACGGTCTTTAATCACAATTTTTTTAGATTGCGAATAATTTTGTGTAATAAATGAATTTGTTGTAAAAAAGTCATAATTTTTACTATACAGCACAACTGTATTTACAAAAAACTTATCGCTCCAGTTTCCTAATTGATAATTAAAAATAACTGTTGAAGCGTTTAACTGATTAAAACCTCCAGTTCCCTTTGAAAAAGAGCGAAAACCTGTTAAAACATAATTAGTATAAACATCTAAAATTTTAGCGTTGCTAGTATTGTAAGAATACGAAGTAATTATTTTATTTTTTTTATTAATTTCCCAATCAAAACCAATAGAAGGATTTATAAAAAATGGCTGTTGCTTTGTAGTATTATTTAGTTTTAACTGATTGAATAGTTGGTGAAAATCTAATTTACTAACAAAAGCAATACTGTTAAATTTTAATCGATATTTTGATTTTAAATACAAATTATTAGTAGAATATATAGTGCTATTTTTATATTCTGTTGGTGTTTCTGAAACAATGTTATTTTCTTGAAGTAATAAGGTTGATAACAATTTATCTTTTCTAAATTGATTTCCAAATTTTAACTCTAATAAATTACCATTATTTTTTCTATCCATTAAATGAGCTTCAAAACCTGCAAACTGCATGTTGTTTTTACTTGTTTGAGAAACATTATTTATGCCATTGGTATTTATAAATAAATCTTGGTAAAAAAACTGGTTTATTGTATAATTTTGAGGAGTTTTTTCATTAATATACCTTCCTGTTAGCAATAAAACTTTAGTTGGTTTAAATTTATTTGTAAAGGTTATTTTTTGGTCTAAAAGGACATTTTCACTTTTTAGGTTTTCATTTGTTTGTTCTTCATTAAAAATTAACGTACTGCTACTGTTTTCATTTTGATTATTGTATTTGCTTGTTATTTCAAACATTTTTGTTTTAGAAATATCATACGTTACATCTAATTCTCCAAAACCTAGATTCTTTTTCTTTCTTAAAATATAATCTTCTGTATTGGTAAAAGTGG
>JAKIVA010000025.1 GCA_021647265.1 Lutibacter sp. | reverse complement strand
GACCTTCTCAAAAAATCAGTGATATTGTAAAACGTTTGAAAGGGAGGACATCTCGACGACTTCAAGAGGAATTCCCTGCACTTAATAAACGTTATTGGGGCAGGCATTTTTGGGCGATAGGTTATGGCGTTTGGAGTACGGGCAACATTACAGACAAAATGGTTCAAGAATATCTCGAGCATCATCGTAATCCATCTAACTTGGATAATGATAATATTATTTTGGAATAAGAATTTCATTCTTTACATTTTTTTTGAACCTATGGATTTTCAATCCATAGTGGTTTAGTTTTTTTATTTTAAACCGGAGTTCTACTTTGGACTTACTTTAAATATCTAAAAATAAAAATGGCGTTGCGAAAATTATAAACGTAGTGCCATAATTTGAAGCAATCTTTTCATAAAAATGAGATTGCTTCCTCATTTTGCTTTGCTTCATTTATCGCAATGACGTAGCTTGTTGATTTTTGTACACAACTTGTTTTCTTATATCGAACTCAGGTTTTAAAGTAATAATACTGTATTAACAAATAAATATTTTATAAATGTTAATTGTGTTATTTATAATTCTGTAATAATAAAACCTACCTTTTTTAAGGAGTTACACTATCAATTACCACACAATATTCTGCTGTTACATTGTTAGCTGTTATGTTATATGTAAATTGTTCTCCAACTAAAGTTCCTGCTCTTACACAATTAACTGTTACAGGATATGTTGTACCATTTACAGTCATATTTATAGTTTCGGTTGCACCCGCAGTTACCGCATTAGTTGTGAAAATTACAAACGGATTCCCTCCATAAATTTCTACCGCACCTACTCCTGGCCCTCCATTATTTGGAAAAAAATCGGTAGTTAGGTCAGCTTCTGGTATTAATGTTTGTGTATTGGTACTAGTGTCTAAAAAGGTTAGACCTTGATAATCACATGATTGAACAATAGCATCAATGGTAACACACATTTCTCCAGTGATAGTAACAGGTATATTTTGGTCTAGAAACCCCCCTGTCATTTCTATTCTAATATTTCCACCAACTTGATTTGACCCTATAACAGTGGTTAAAGTAATGGTATTATTTTGTGGATATGGACTACCATTTACTACTAAATAACTACCCGCAGTATTATTCCAATTTTGATCTAAGGTAGAGGTGCTTCCTGAGGTTACAGCAAAGGTGTAAAAGTTTAAAGAAGGAGACCCTTGATTACTGTAAATATGATAATAATCTCCTTGTGGATGACCTGTTACATATTCAACAATTATTCTGCTATTATCAAAATCTAAATTTATGTCGTTTTGAAGACCACCAGTCTCGGTGAAATGGGCTCCTTGTGAGTTACTATCACAAGGATTGGTTGGAACTCCACCTTGTCCGTTTTGATTACTGCAATTAAATAATGATAATGTAATAACGAGTATACTTATTATTTTAAATGTTGTTTTCATAATTTTTGTTTTAGGATATATTAATTTAAACCACTTAGTCGGTATTTACCTGATTTCCATTGGCAATTAAGGTGTTTTTATCTGTAACACCTTGTCCTGTTGGTGGTGCGATTGGTGTTTGACCATAGATATAGATGCTTTTTCCAGTTATTGAAGGGGAAATTGTAACAAATTGATTTAAATAACTGTTAACTCTTGTACTTGGAATAGCGTTGTTATAAAAATAGAAGGAATCAAATGTTTTTAATATAGGTACATTTATACTTGTTAAACTAGGATTACCCTCTACACTTAAATTTCCTTGTGTTAAAAGCGGTAAATCAAAATTAATTAATGAGTTATTATCAGTAATTGATATAGTTTTTAATGTAGCTAGTTTAGGTGCATTTATAGCTGTTAGTAAAGGGTTTGAGTCTATCTGGGTAAAGCCTCCTTGACCTATTGTTAATAGCTCAGGTAGATTAATACTAGTTAAATTTTGATTAACGTAAAAAGAGAATTCGTTTACTTCATAAAGAAGAGGTATATTAATTGTAGTTAATAATGTGTTGTAGATATTAATACTCCCAGCAATTTCTAATTTACTTAAATCTAAACTTTGCAAATACCCTTGATCCTGAATTTCAATTTTTTGACAATTTATCAAGTTGGGTAAATTAAAATTATTTAATAATGGATTATTCTGATAATAAATAGTTTCATAAACTGTTGTTAAATCAGGAATAGTAAGCGTTGTTAATGCACTATTATTATAAATATTTAAATTAACTAATTCAGAAATACCTGTTAAATCTACAGTTGTTAATTGTGAAGTATTTCGGATATAAATAAATTGAGTTATAGAGCCAAAATCATTTTGTATGATGGTTGCAGCTTCAGCATCTGTAACATTTCCTGTGATATAAATATAGGTTTTACCTGAAGCATTCTGTCCATCTGCACCATCTTGGCCATTTATTCCGTCTGTACCATTAGTTCCGTTTAAACCATCTAGTCCATCAACACCATCTTTAGCACAAGAAAATGTAAGGGATATTAAAATTCCAATAAGTAAGTATTTTGTTATTTTTTTCATCTGTTTATTTTTTAATTAATTATATCAATTGCACCATCACAATTGTTATCAATATTGTCATCTAATAATTCTTTAGTAAAAGGGTGTATTTCTGCATCACTATCATCACAATCTAAGTTGTTAGTTACTCCTTGTGCAGCAGCAAATTGTTGAGACCCGTAACCATCACCATCAGCATCAATATAGTACTCAACAATATCTGTATCTCCATCACAGTTATCATCTATGCCATTGTCTTTAATTTCATCTGCTAGAGGATTAATGGCATTATTATTATCATCACAATCGCCTGCATACCAAGAATAATTATCTGGGGCAGCACTATCATAGGAATCAATTTCTATAACTGTAGGGCTGTTAGAGCCTCCAAAACCATCTCCATCTTTATCAGTATAAAAAGTAATTGCAATTTTACCATTACAATCTTCATCAATTAAATTATCAGGTATTTCTGTGGCTCCTGGATGCACATCTGCATTGGTATCGTCACAATCAGTGTGGTCTTTTACTTTTCCAGTTGGTTGATTTACTGCCTCTTGAGGGGTTTCTTCCCATGCACCATAACCATCATTATCTGTATCTGAATACCATCTATAAGTCATTAATCCAGGATCACCACAACTAGAACCAATTATAAATGTTGCTGCAACTAGTAATGTTAAAGGAATTCCGATGTTTAAAAGTCTTTTTTTCATTTTTATTTATTTTAAGGTTAATTTATTTTTCGTTTTTAATTTTATATAGAAGTAAGAAGCACCTATTAATATAAGTAGTGCAATAAATTGAGAATGAGATAGATAATTATCTATAATATATCCTCTTTTATCGCCTCTAAAAAGTTCTAATACAGCTCTGCTGATTGCATAAAAGCTGATGTATAGTAAAAATAGTTGTCCGCTAAATTGTTGACGTTTTTTAATTACAAGTAACATAAGTAGTATTATAATTAAGGTAATGGCTTCGTATAATTGTGTAGGATGTACAGCAATGTTATGCGTTGTTGGAAATATCATTCCAAAACTACTATTTGTAGGCGCACCATAACAGCAACCTGCATTAAAGCAACCAATTCTGCCAATTGAATGCACAATTAATGTGGTAATAGCTAAAATATCTAACATTGGTAACACGGCTATTTTGTGCTTTTTTAAATACCAAATTACAATGGGGATGATGGTTATAAATGAACCATAAAATACAAATCCGCCTGAAAAATTATCTAATAGTAAATTTGGATTGTTCCAATAAAAGCTTGGTTTTTCTAAATAGAAGAATAGTTTGCCACCCACAAAACCAGCGATAAATATTATATAGAAAAATGAATTTGGTAATTCAATAATTCCTAAGTCTTTTTTTGCACGCCACTTTGTATATAAAGAGGCAACTAAAGTTCCTATTACAATGCAAAAAGCATAGGTGTAAAGGGTAACTTGGTGGGTGTTAAATATACTAGACAAAAAATCGGGTAATTGAAAAGTAAATAATTCTGGGTGCATGTGGGTTTACAATTTCTTCAAACCTACATGAATGGTTTGTTTAATAAAATAGTGATTTGATGAAATGGCGGTTTGGTTCGATAAAGTGAAATTATTACTTAAATAAATTATTCGATAATAAAGCTATAGGAATATGTTGGTGCAACTACTGGCCTCTTAATTATTTTACCATTATTATTTTGAATTTTTATATAGTAATTGATAGTTGTTCCACTTTTTTCAGTAGGAATAGTGGCTTCAAAAGTATCATTTTCAATATTTTTCATTTGAAGAGATTGATAGGATTTAGTTTGATTCGTTTTCCAGTATAGAATGGCTTTTAAAATACCATCTGATGATTTTGCAACCAGACTTATAGGAAATCCACTCAAATTATTTTTTACAATTCCCTGATACCATTTATGTTTTATATAAATAGGGTTTTTTGCATAAATTTCATGGGTTAAACAATGTATTGCACCGTAATATTCTCCGTATTGTCTACAATTTACACCAACTATTTTATATCCAGGCATTGCTTTTTTATAGGTGTTTAGTGCTAAAGAATCAAAAGGTTCTACGCTATATTGAGGCACCAAAACTGTTTTATTCAGAATTAAAGAGTTCGTATAAGTCGCTTTTGAAGTATGCAAAATAGTTTCCGTTTTTTTATCATACGTTGTAGGAGCATTTTGTATGGGAATAAGTTTTAATTCTCTTCCATAAGCAGATTTCAAATATTGAGATATTGAAATTGCAGCTTGGTCTATATAATATTGATGATTTGAATATTCATCTATTGATATGTCATAATTGTTATTAGGAATATAAGATATGATAGCTGTTTCTTCGTTAATTAATTTCAAAAAATAATCTACGTGAACAAAGGGAACAAGTACATTTAATGTTTTGCGTATTCCAAAATATTTATACAAGTAATCGTATTTCAACGCTAAATTAGTTGGTAAATCTTCTGTGATATCTGTTGCAGCTATATTAAATGTTCCGTGTCCGTCTGTTAAAAAATTACCGCCATCGGTATAATAATCATTATTATTAATTTTTGGAGTTATTTTAGCATTTGGATAATTTAATTGTTTTGCGATAAAATCTCCTGTGTAATCTTTAGAAAAATCATACAAATACGCTTGCCCAACATCATTTTTATAGACAAAATCCATACCGTGATCTCTTACCCAAGGGTAAGCATCTAAAATAGTATCTTTTAAAATAATATGTACAAAAGGTGAACTTATATTCCTGCTTTTAAAAATGGAATCTAAATTGGCTTGATAAGAATATTTGCTCTTATCTGAGGGTTTTATAATATAAAAATTAATATCTTCTTCAATACAGGCTTTTGCTGTTTTTATAAAAGGATCTAAAGCTTCATCCCAACTTGCATTTGGTTTTTTATAATAACGAAACTCCATAATAACACTGCTTATTTCTTCCCATTCTGCTGGATGTCTTGGATTTGAAACCTGACTATAACCAAACCAAGATGAGAATAAAATAAGTAGTGAAATACCTAATTTTAGGTTCATACAATACTGTTTTTTAATTGCAAATAATAGTAATATGGTATGAATTTAAATTTTTGTTGTTAATAACGGGTGTTATTTCAATTTCATAAGTACCGCTAGTATCAAAATTATAATTAATGGTTTTTCCAGTAAAAGTATCTTCTTTATTTTGTTTGTTATTCTTAACAGTCCAATTATAATTTATGAGTTCAGTTTTATTTTTGTCAATTATAAGTGGCACTGTTAATTGGAATTTATTTTTAGCTATATGAATGGTTTGATAATTTTTGACTTTTAAAAATCTAGTATCTAAATTATTCGAAGGATTTACCTTATTGTTTTCTTCAGTTGTTATTTTTACAGGTTTGTTATTCTGAATGGTATTCTCTTTATTTCTCACACGATATCTTCTAGTTCTTTCTCGGTATCTTTTATCTGCACTTTTAAGTGTACGAGCTTTAGTTCTTTCCCTGTATCTTTTATCTGCACTTTTAAGTGTACGAGGTTTAGTTCTTTCCCTGTATCTTTTATCTGCACTTTTAAGTGTACGAGCTTTAGTTCTTTCCCTGTATCTTTTATCTGCACTTCTCAGTGTTCGCACTTTAGTTCTTTCCCTATATCTTTTATCTGCACTTCTAAGTGTTCGTGCTTTTGTTCTTTCTCTGTATCGATTATCACCATGTCTTTTTCTATTTCGTAAAAATCTTTTAGACATTCTTTTATCATTCTCTTGAGTGAACGTATCTTTAGGAATTTTTGTATTTGAATTTCTTAAAGAAGTTTTATCTACTCTAACAAATATCATGGTTGATTCTTTTGTATAGCCGTTATTTTCATCACCATTTTCATCACCTTTAGAATCTATTTTAGTTGCAGTAGTATTGCTTCTGCTTCCATTATGATCTATGGCTCTAGTACCGTTATTTCTATCATTATTTCCATCGCCTTTAGAATCTATTTTAGTTGCAGTGGTATTGCTTCTGCTTCCATTATGATCTATGGCTCTAGTACCGTTATTTCTATCATCATTTCCATCGCCTTTAGAATCTATTTTAGTTGCAGTGGTATTGCTTCTACTTCCATTATGGTCTATAGCTTTTGTCCCGTTATTTTCATCATCATTTCCATCGCCTTTAGAATCTATTTTAGTTGCAGTGGTATTGCTTCTACTTCCATTATGGTCTATAGCTTTTGTCCCGTTATTTTCATCATCATTTCCATCACCTTTTGAATCTATTTTAGATGCAGTTGTATTGCTTCTACTTCCATTATGATCTATGGCTTTTGTCCCGTTATTTTCATCATCATTTCCATCGCCTTTTGAATCTATTTTAGTTGCAGTGGTATTGCTTCTACTTCCATTATGGTCTATGGCTTTTGTGCCATTATTTTCATCATCATTCCCACCGCCATTTGAATCTATTTTAGTTGCAGTAGTATTGCTTCTGCTTCCATTATGGTCTATGGCTTTTGTGCCGTTGTTTACATCACCATTTTCATCACCTTTAGAATCAGTTTTTGCTATTCCTTTAATTGTCGCTCCTGTTTGAGGATTTCTACCAGTACGAGCAGTTTTTTTTGTAGATTTAACTTTAGTTTTAAATTTCTTTTTTCTCTCTTCAGCTTTTAAAATATTTGAGAATCCATCACCATCAGAATCTTCATCTAAGTTATTAGTAGCTTTATAATAATCGTATCCTTTTCTACTAGTTCTTTTTTCTTTAGAATCCCAACCTCTTACCTCTACTTTTTCTTGTTGTTTTTTGTTTTTTCTAACTGTTATATGCCCGTAATGTGCATCACCAGGCCCATAAACTCTACTTGTAGAGCTAGGATTCCAACAAAAGGATCCTTGAGGATTTGTAACCCATTTTCCACCAGCTTTAAAACACTTTCTTTTTTTACTTCTAAATAGTTCATTACTTGTATTCATTCCTGCTTTAGCAGTTGATAAGGGCTTCATACATAGGTAAGATCCATCTCCACTTTCCCAAAAAGACCCTCCGTTTTTTAAGCATTCTTTTTTAGCCTTTCTTTTTCCTCTTCTTGCTGTATTATCTTTATCATTGCCATCACCTTTAGAATCAGTTTTTGCTATTCCTTTAATTGTCGCTCCTGTTTGAGGATTTCTACCTGTGCGTGATGGCTTTTTTATACCTAGATTTTCTTTAATATTCCAATTTATATTACCAGTACTATCTTTATCTTTTGTGGCTAAGTTTACCAATTCATCTGCAAGTTTTTTCAAGTTAGCAGTTTCTTTATTATTACCATGATGGTTCGGGTTTTCCTTTACAGCCATGTTTACCAATTCATCTGCAAGTTTTTTCAAGTTAGCAGTTTCTTTATTATTACCATGATGGTTCGGGTTTTCCTTTACAGCCATGTTTACCAACTCATCTGCAAGCATTTTCAAGTTAGCAGTTTTTTCATTATTACCATGAGGATGTGGGTTTTCCTTTACAGCTAGGTTTACTAACTCATCTGCAAGCATTTTCAACGTAGCGGTTTTTGTGGTATTTCCATGATGTACATCGTCGGGTCCGTGTACTTGATTCACAGTATTCACTGATGCTTTTCCTGCTTTAAATTTAACAACTTTTTTAGCTGCAATTTTAATAGTGGCTCCCGTTTGAGGATTTCTACCTGTTCTCATCACTTCTTCACCATCATCGGCATTCAAAATAATCGAACCACTTTTTTTACCTCTCGTTAGCCTATGAGAAAAGTCGTAACCACTTTTGTTGCTACTAAATGAATAGCTTAAACCAATTCCAAAATTAGTACTTTGTGGTTTTATATTTTGTGTTAAAACTTCATAATCTATAATTGCTGACCCAGTAGCAAATTTTAAATCTTGAGCATCAATAATTCCATTTTTGTTTGTGTCTGAAATTTTACTTTTTGAAATGGTAATTCCATTGGAAAAAGCAGACATATAATTAGCAGTTGCGTACAAGCTAAAATTAGAACTTAAGTTATAACCAAATTTTAAACCAGTTGAAAAATAAGACAAACTTGAATTTTTATCTGATTTTATTTTTAAAATAGCAATAGGATTCTCTCCATTGGCGTAATTACTTTCAAGGTTAATGGATTTAACCGATTGTAAACCTATTTTTGTAGAAAATATAACACTAAAATTACCAAACTGAGTTTTGTACTCTGGTCCAATTCCATAATAAAATTGTTTCCAGTTTTGTGTAGTATTGGTTGTAGGTATATCGTTAGAAATTATTGAGTTTGAAAAGTTTTTATTTGTAGGGTTTGATAGTTGACCTACGGATAAACCAAAACCAAATTTAGAAAAATAATAAGCACCAGATACTTCAAAATAACTTCCATTTTTAGCATAGGCATTAGTACTAAAATTGGAAGAAGGTATTGAAATTCCAGCGGAGAAACCAATAGCTATATTTTTTCTTTCTTTTACAAAAGGATTAGTACCGTTTGGGTTTGCTGTTCTAGCTGTTTTAGAAGTTTTGTTACTTCTAGTTGAGTTCCAGTCTTGTGCTTGAGTAGATTGTGGATTATTTTGTGAGTATCCTAAAAGGAAGCTAAATAAAAAAAGTATCAATGCTAATTTTTTCATGGTGTGTTTTTTAGTTAGTAAATTCCCCATAATGGCAATTTTGTATATATCAATCAAAGCTTTATTTTGTTACCTTATTTTAACAAAAAACTCATGAAATATTAATAAAACCTAGAAAAGTACTTAAATGCAACTTATGTTACAATGTACAATTATTTTTAAAACCTCTAAATAAAAAAGACTTTTAAAGTTATTTTTTAACTTTAAAAGTCTTTAAAACTACTTAAAACAAAATTTAAAAAAAATGAAATTAATTTTTTACTAATTGATATTGTGGCTTTATTTTTAACTCACTTAGTACATTTAAAGCCTCTTCAACATAGATGTCATTTTTTAAGTTTTTATGCCATGCTTCACGTTTTTCAGCTAAATCACTGTCATTTTGCAGTAAAGTTTTTTCATATTGAGGAGAAGTGTATGTTAGATTAGTTGTGTAGTCTCCAATAGCCTTATATTTTAGAGATTGATTTTTGTGATATTCTAAATCTTTTTTATAAGCTTTGTAATTTAGATATATAACCGTATCATCTTGAGATTTTTTCAACCACTTTGCATTTTGGTCAATTAATTTGAAATAGTTATTGTTAGAAACTCTTTTTTTACTTCTGTTAATTGTTTGGCTAAAATTCTCATAATTATTCCAAAGGGTATAGTTAGCCTGCTTAACTTTATCAAATTTTAAAGGGTTTTCTAAATCGCGTTCACCAATATTCATATAACTATACCTATCTGGTAACATAATGTCAGAGTGTACACCTTCTAATTGTGTAGAACCACCATTAATTCTATAGAACTTTTGAATAGTCATTTTTAAAGCTCCAATATCTTCTTTTAAATTGTGATACCTGTTAAGGTCTAGAACACTTTGTACAGTTCCTTTACCGTAAGTTTGTTTTCCTCCAATAATTACAGCTCTACCATAATCTTGCATAGCAGCGGCAAAAATTTCTGATGCAGAAGCTGATAGTTCGTTTACTAGTACTACTAAAGGTCCATTCCACTGTATTCTAGGATCTTTATCGCTTTTTACATTAGGACTTCTATCTCTATATTTTACTTGAACAATAGGGCCACTATTGATAAATAATCCAGAAATTTCTATGGCTGTTTTTAAAGAGCCTCCACCATTATTTCTTAAATCGAGAACCAGTCCTTCAACATTTTCTTTCTTTAAACGTTCAATTTCTTGCGCCATATCTGTTGCTGAATTCCTGAAGTTTTTTTCATCAAAATCAATGTAAAATTTAGGTAAATTAATAACTCCAAATATTCTTCCGTCTTTTTTTACAATACTTGATTTAACAAATGTCTCTTCTAGTTCAACAACATCTCTTATAATTGATATTACTTTAATTGTTCCATCTAATTTTTTAAGCGTAAGTTTTACCTCGGTACCTTTCTTTCCTTTTATAAATTCAATGGCATCATCTAAGCGCATACCAACAATATCAACAGGTTCTTTATTTCCTTGTGCCACTTTTAAAATTAAGTCGCCAACTTCTAATTCACCTTGTTTCCAGGCTGGTCCTCCTGAAATTAATTCAACTACTTTAGTGTAGTCATTTTTTTTCTGTAGCCTTGCTCCAATACCTTCTAATTTCCCAGCCATTGAAATGTCAAAACGTTTTTTTACACTTGGATCAAAATAGGTAGTGTGTGGGTCAAATTCTTCAGCAATACTATTTATATAAGTAGAAAACCAATCAGAATAAGTTAATTCATCAACACGTTGAAAATAGTCATTCATATTCTCTAATGTTGATTCTCTAGCTTCTTTTTCAAGAACATCAAATGATTTCATTTGATATGTTTTATCTTCCTTTTTTTTATCATTTTCAGCAGTAATCTTGTCGTAAAGCCTAGATAGTGTATTGAATTTAAGTTGTTTGCGCCAAACATCAATTCTTTCATTGGCATTTTTGGGATAAAGTCTTTTCTTATAATCTAAATTAATAATTTCATTCTTGTCAAAATTAAATTTATGTGCTAATAGTTGTTTGTAAAAAGATTCAGATTCGTGAATCCGTTGTTTAAATCTATCATAAACTAAAACAAAAAACGACAAGTCTTCACTGTTAATTTGATCGTCAATTTGAGTTTTATACTTTGAAAATTCATCTATATCAGATTGTAAAAAATAACGTTTAGAAGGGTCTAACCCCTCTAAAAAACTGGTATATACTTTTTCTGAAAAAGCATCATCAATTTTTTGAGGTTTGTAATGACCTTCAGTAAGTACATATCTTAAAATAGTAATTAAAAGCTTGTCTTTAGGGTTTGTGTTGGTTGTATTAGCATTTATTTGAAAGCCTGTAAATAAGCTAAAAATAAAAAGTATTGGCAATACTAGTTTAAATTTTCTAATCATCATCTGTCTAATCAATTTTATAATTAAGTAGTTTTTTAGCTACCAAAATAGTGCCATTATTTTGAATAGGTGTGTAATTTAACTTTTTTTTATAGATTCTTCAAAAAGTATTTAAAAAGACACAAACACTTTTATCTTATAAAAAAAATTAATTTATACAATATTATGAATAATAATAGTGAAAAATCTTTACAAAATGTTAAAGTTTAATTAAATAAAACCCAATTAAATATAGTAGTTTTGTTACTTAAATTTTTAGTTTATGAATAAAAAACCTTTAATTTTAGTTGTGAATGATGATGGTATAACAGCACCAGGAATTAGAACTTTAATAGCTGTTATGAATGAGATTGGTGATGTTGTAGTGGTTGCACCTGATAGTCCGCAAAGTGGTATGGGACATGCTGTTACTATTAATGAAACTTTATATTGCAATAAGGTTAAGATTGATGAGGGGCCACAACAGGAATATAAATCAACTGGTACTCCTGCAGATTGTGTAAAACTGGCAGTAAGTGAAATTTTAGATAGAAAACCAGATTTATGTGTTTCAGGTATCAATCATGGGTCAAACTCCTCAATTAATGTTATTTATTCTGGGACAATGAGTGCTGCTGTTGAAGCAGGTGTAGAAGGAATTCCTGCCATAGGATTTTCATTGTTAGATTATTCGTGGAATGCAAATTTTCAACCCTTAAAAAAATACATCAAAAAAATGGCTTTAAACGTATTAGAAAATGGGTTGCCTGATGGTGTAGTTCTCAATGTGAATTTCCCCAACAACACAACTTTTGAAGGAATTAAAGTTTGCAGACAGGCACGTGCAAATTGGGTTGAAGAATTTGATAGAAGAATCAATCCACAAGGGCGAGTTTATTATTGGTTAACAGGTAAGTTTGTAAATATGGATAAAGGTGAAGATACTGATGAATGGGCATTGGCAAATAATTATATTTCTGTAGTACCAGTTCAGTTTGACCTTACGGCACATTATTTTATACCGAAGTTAAATAATTGGGACTTATAATTTTATTTTATAAACTATGAAAAAAGAACTTTTAATTGGTTTTGTTGTTGCTTTAATAGCAACTTCTTTTGGGTGTTTTATTTTTATTGAATTCTTTTCAAATTTTGATTTTTATAAAAGTTTAGCATTAATAAAAGATGGCAATTTAGAAGGCAAAGTTTTAGTTTTAGGTGCAATTGCTAATTTTTTTGTATTTTTTGTATTTCTAAAAAAGAAGCAAATTTATAGAGCTAGAGGTGTTTTACTAGAAACTTTTTTAATAGCATTAATAGTATTTTTTTTAACCTTGTTTTCTTTCTAATTTTATAAAATGAAGTATTATATTATTTCTGGAGAAGCCTCAGGAGATTTACATGGATCAAATTTAATGAAAGCTATTATTGAAAAAGATGAAAAAGCTGAAATTAGATTTTGGGGAGGAGATTTAATGCAAGAAGTAGGAGGTGTCATGGTAAAGCATTATAAAGAGCTAGCCTTTATGGGTTTTGCTGAAGTTGTAATGAATTTACGCACCATATATAAAAATATTAATTTATGTAAAAAAGATATATTAAATTTTAAGCCAGATGTATTGGTTTTAATTGATTATCCAGGATTTAATATGCGAATTGCAAAATTTGTTAAAAAAGAAAAAATTAAAGTTCATTATTATATTTCACCGCAAATTTGGGCTTGGAAAGAAAATCGTATAAAACAGATTAAAAGAGATGTAGACGAGATGTCTGTGATTTTACCTTTTGAAAAAGACTTTTATGAAAAGAAACACCATTTTCCTGTACATTTTGTAGGGCATCCGCTAATTGATGCAATTTCAAATAGAAAACAAGTTGATGAAGAAACTTTTAAAAAGGAACATCACTTATCAAACAAACCAATTATAGCATTATTACCCGGTAGTAGAAAGCAAGAGATTAAAAAGATGCTTTCAATTATGTTAAAAATGGCTGATAAATTTAAAGATTATCAATTTGTTATTGCTGGAGCTCCAAGTCAGGACTTTAAATTTTATGAGCAATTTATGGCTAAAGAAAATGTGAAATTTATAAGTAATAAAACCTATGATTTACTGTCGGTTTCTTATGCTGCAATTGTTACTTCAGGTACTGCGACTCTAGAAACTGCATTGTTTAAGGTTCCAGAAATTGTGTGCTATAAAACGAGTTGGATTTCGTATCAAATAGGAAAGCGACTTGTAAACTTAAAATTTATTTCATTGGTAAATTTAATTATGGATAAAGAAGTCGTAAAAGAATTGATTCAAAATGAATTTAATGAGAAAAACTTAGAAAAAGAACTTTATAAAATACTAGATGGATACCAAAGAGCGCTAATATTTTTAAATTATTTTGATTTAGAAAAAAAATTAGGAGGAAAAGGAGCTTCAAAAAATGTAGCTGAATTAATTGTAAACTAACAGCACCATATTAGTTTAGCCAATAATAACTAGCTAAACAGTCCTTCTTTGATTTATTTATCTAATTTTAAGTCGTTTTTTCTTCCAAATAAGACATAAATAGTGTAAATTTAAGTATCTAAAATCACTGTATTATGGAAATAATTAAAAATATTTTGGTAGGTATTGATGGAAGCGAATCTGCTCTAAATGCTGTAAATTACGCCATAAAGTTAGCAAAAGAATTAAATGCAAAACTAGAACTTATTTATGTAATTCGATATGCAATTGGTAATATTGATGGAGGTGTTTTTCCTTATGAGTTAGAGCAATTTGAAAAAGAAAATGCCATTAAATTGGTAAAAAACATAAAAAAGAACCACCCTGAAATAAAAATGAAAGATATTGAACTTGTTGGTCAACCACTGGAAGAAATCAATAATGCTATTGATTATTGGCAACCAGATTTATTTGTGATAGGACATCATACTCACAATTTTCTTGAAAATTTATTTGCGGTAAGTTTAGAAAAAAAAATACTAAATAATTTAAAAGTCCCATTATTAATATTACCTCAAGATTATAATTTTTGAGTATGTAATAACGTGAGTTAGCTATCATAATTCACTTTAATTGCTTATAATCAATATTTTAATTTTAAAAATAAAACGCTAATGTCACCTTGAGCGCAGTCGAAAGGTTTTTAACTAGGTTTTGACTGTACTTGACTTGGTAAAAGTACTGGTAATCAATACAATACTATTTTTATATACATTTTTTAAGTCTAACTCACGTTATAATAGTATAAAAAAACCCACCAATTAAGGCAGGTTTTAAATTTATGATTG
This sequence comes from Lutibacter sp., assembly GCA_021647265.1. Lineage (GTDB taxonomy): Bacteria > Bacteroidota > Bacteroidia > Flavobacteriales > Flavobacteriaceae > Lutibacter. Next base: position 25,578 of record JAKIVA010000025.1, on the reverse strand, counting down.
AATTTAAGATGTTTATTTACAAATGTCTTCTAGTGTATCTTCAATATTACCAGGTGTAGTCATAATTTTCATAAAAGTTCCCATAGTTAATTCGGGCCAACTTAAAGCGAGTCTATATTTTCCGTGAAGCATAGTCGCTTTTTTCCCTTGTAAAATAATCTCGTAAGGCATTGCAGCAATATTGTCTTCTCCTATGGTAGGTAAAAAATCGGCTTCCCCGTCTTCTTTGCTCTGTAAACCAACACCAAAAACGGCAACTTTATTTTGTTTGTAAATTAATTTATACACTAAAATAGTTTGTCCTTTTTTTGCTTTTAAATTATTTTCAATAATTCTCAACCCTTCTTCAAATGAAGCATATTCATTAAGTTCAATAGGATCTGTAAAGTAAGGCATCATTATTTTATAGTGGTAATTTTTTAATTTATCAGCTTTTATTGTTCCACCAAAAGGGGTAAAATCATTTCCTACACTTGATAAAGTAGTTTTTAAATCGGCACTAAATTTTTGAAATGTACTTTTAAAGGTATTGTAGTTGTCTCTTAAGTAGGCTCTTAAAAAATATTCAGGATTTGTATAAGAAATAGTTACTTTTCCATTTTTTTGAACCAAACCAATTTTAAAAACGGCTGCAATAGCACCTCGGTCTAATACTTTAACCGCGGTATTTTTTAAATCAGTTCTAGTAAAAGCAATAACTTTCAGCGAATTTTTATTTTCAGGATTGTAAGTTCCTAAGACAGTAAAAGAATTGTTTTTTAAAGTATTAATAATGTTATCAGAAATTTGTTCTATAGCTTTACTACTTTCCCCAACCTTAATATAAGGAGATAAGTCTTGCCCAATTGAATTAAATGCAATAATAAGAATTGTAATGCTACTGAAAATTAATTTTTTCATAATTTTAAATTTAATGGTTAGTCAAAATTACCTCATATTGTAATAGTTACTAATGATATAAATCATTTTCATATTTTTTTTAGTAATTTTATCGTGCTATGACAAAGTTTTTAAAGTTTGTACCTGTACAGCTTACTTTTTGGTTAATACTAGGTATTATTGTTGGTAATTTCGTGTTTATTAAGCCAATCTATTTGGTTGTAATACTTACCTTATTAATATGCATGTTATTACTAGCATATTTGAAAGCAACTAAACTATTGCGACCTTCTCTTATTTTTACCCTATTGGTTTTTTTAATTTCATTTTTTATTGGAATAAGTGCTATAACCTATAAAAATCAGTTAAACAGTAAGTTGCATTATTCTAATTCTTCAGAATTTAGTTTAGAGAAGCAAGTAACAATGCTACTGAAAATTTGTAAAATATTAAAACCAACAAATTTTTACAATAAGTATGAAGCTACAGTTTTACAATTAGAAGGTAAAAAAGTAATTGGAAAAATTCTAGTAAATGTTAAAAAGGATAGTCTTAATAAACAATTAGAAATTGATACTGATTTAATTGCTAGAACATCATATGAAAATATAAGCGACCCCTTAAACCCATATAACTTTAATTATAAAAAATACCTGAAAAATCATCATATTTATCATCAAATAAAGCTTCATAATCAAGAGTTTTTAGTATTTCAAAAAAGAGATGAGACACTTAAAGGAGTTGCTGCAAAAATTAGAAATAGTTTAATTAAATCATTAAAAAATAATGGGTTTAAAAAAGATGAACTTGCAGTAATAACTGCATTGTTATTGGGACAAAGAAACTCAATTACTAAAGACTTAATGCAGCATTATACAAGTGCCGGTGCTATCCATATTTTAGCCGTATCAGGATTGCATATTGGTATTATTTTATTGCTGTTACTATTTATATTTAAACCAATTCATAATTTTAAAAACGGAAAATATATAGCCGCTGTACTCATTGTTTTAATACTTTGGGTATATGCTGTAATTGCTGGTTTATCAGCTTCAATTGTTAGGGCAGTTACTATGTTTTCAATATTAACGATTGGTTTACAGTTAAATAGGCGTTCGAATGTTTATAATACGTTAATTGTCTCGGTTTTTATATTATTGTTGTTTAATCCTTTTTATTTGTTTGAGGTTGGTTTTCAGCTAAGTTATTTGGCAGTTTTTGCTATTGTATGGATTCAGCCAAAATTGTATGGTCTTTGGAAACCTAAATTATGGCTACTAACAAAAATATGGCAATTGTTTACAGTCTCAATTGCTGCTCAAATAGGTATTTTACCATTAAGTTTATTTTATTTTCATCAATTTCCTGGGTTGTTTTTTCTTTCTAATTTAATAATAATCCCATTTTTGGGAACAATCTTATTCCTTGGAATTATAGTTATATTTCTTTCCTTCTTTGAAATATTACCTCAATTTTTGGGTGATTTTTATAGTTATGTAATTCATCAAATGAATAATTTCGTTGGTTGGGTTGCACAGCAAGATTTTTTCATCATTAAAAATATCTCATTTTCGCTAGCGTTAATGTTCTTGTTTTATGTGTTTATATTTAGTGTAATGAAATGGACAGAAAAAAGGAATTTTCTCCGTTATGTTTTAGTGCTGGTTTCAATAATATCAATTCAATTAATTGTTATTTTTGAAAAATACAAATTACAATCTACAAATGAATTTATTGTATTTAATAACACTAAAAACAGTTTGATAGCTCAGCGTTTTGGAAATAATTTGACGGTATCTTCAAATAACTCGTTGTATAAAACAACGAATGTACTAAAAACATATTTGGTTGGCACAGGAACTGAAAGGATACATCAGCATTTAAAATTAAAAAATTTATATAAGTTTCATAAAGAAACCATTTTAGTAGTTGACAGCTTAGAGGTGTACGACTTTAAATCAATAAAACCATCTATAATAATTTTACGGCAATCTCCAAAAATTAATATTGAACGATTACTCAAAAAATTGAAGCCGCAATTGCTAGTTGCTGATGGTTCAAATTATAAAAGTTATGTTGCTAAATGGAGACAAACCTGTTTAAAAAACAAAACTCCTTTTTACTACACAGTGCAAAAAGGAGCCTTTATTTTAAAGTAAACCGTATGTTAGTCTTTAAATTCTGGAACAAAATTGGTTTTATAGCTTTCCCAAACTTCTTTAGTGATATCTTTAACATCAACTGAGGAGAAAAACTTTAAAAAAAGTTCTAATTGTCGAGGTGTTTTGTACCCTGTAATTGGAGCAATAGGGTTTGCTTCTTCATCTAAAAATAAGATAGTTGGGTAGGCTCTTACACCAAAATAACTAGACAATTGGTGCGAGCTGTTTCTCCCAGTAGTGTTAGACTTGAAATTTGGATTGGTATATGTTTTTCCTTTAAATTTAATAACTTCGTTACCTTCAGCATTAAATTTTACAGCATAATAATTTTCATTAATATAATTGGCAACATCATCATTGTTAAAAGTATTTTTATCTAACATTTTACAAGGCCCACACCATATAGTAAAGGCATCCATAATAATTTTTTTAGGTGCTGTTTTTTGAGCCTCTACAGCTTCTTCTAGTGTCATCCAATTAATTTTGGCTTTTTCTATCTTTTTTGTTGAAAAAGAATAAAGAGCTCCAATGGTAAGTGCTAAAGTTAATACGATATATAATTTTTTCATTAGGTGTTTATTTTTAGGGTTAGACTAATATTTTTTGTTTTACTAACAAAAATGATTCCGAAATTAAAAATAATTTTTAATTATTTAACACCATGCATTAATTTTTTTAGCACAGGGTTTAATAATAGCGCAATAATACCAATTATAATAGGAACAAATGTAAAAATTAAAAAGAAAGTTGAAATGTCATATCTAGCTGTTATATCATCAATCATTGAGCCCATTTTACCCGATGCTTTATTACCAATGGCTAGAGCTAAATACCAAACCCCAAACATAAATGCTATCATTCTAGGAGGTACTAATTTGCTGACATAAGATAGGCCAACAGGTGAAACGCAAAGTTCTCCCAATGTATGAAATAAATAAGCGAGAATAAGCCAAATAATACTTACCGATGCTGTTTTGGCACCTTGAGGAATTCCTGAAGCTCCAAAAGCTAAAAAGGCAAATCCAATACCTAAGAAAAACAATCCGATAGCATATTTATTAGCTGGTTTAGGATTGTATTTACTTTCCCACCACTTAGAGAATAAAGGGGCAAAAGCAATGATGAATAAGGAATTTAAAATTAAAAACCAAGTTGCTGGAATTTGAATTTCATTGTCCTTTTTGCGAACAACAGATGCTGCAATAGTTGTATTAACTTTACTAGCTTCATCATTAGTTAAGTATTTATAATTTACTCCTTTTTTATCAATATCAATAATGGAAATCTTGTCGTTTTTAACAAAATCATTAGAAGATCTAATTACAGTTTTGTTGTTAATTATAATGGCATTTTCAGGCACTAAAGTTTCAGAAGTAATAGCAAATTCTTTTGTAATTTCTTCTCCATTGTTATCTTTTTTAGCTATTTGATATGTTTGATAACTAATTTCATAAGAGAAAGTATTGAAATTATTGTAAATTTTCCAGGCTACAATTCCCCATATTAAAACAAAACTAAATCCTAGAATTAGATTTGATAGAAAATATTTTTTGAAGGTTTGTTTAAATAATAAAAATAAGACGTAGGTAATAATGGCTATGGGTACAACTGTAATAATAATATCTACAATGTTAAAAAGTAATGCTGATTTTCCAGATAAAATTCTACTTGTGTAATCTTTAGCAAAAATACTCATTGAACCTCCAGCCTGTTCAAATGAAGCCCAGAAGAAAATAATAAAGAAAGCAAAAATAACAACAGCAAACATTTTGTCTCGTGTAATTGGACTGTAGCGTATAATTCGTGAACCTAATAGATACACAAATAAAATTAAAGTAATAAGAATAGTATGGCCAGCATAATCAGTTCCTCCAAAACTTAACAAATTAAAATCTCCAATTTTAGAAAGAGGGTCGTTAATAATCCAGGTTAAGCCTGTTATAGCAATAAATACAATTAAAATTTTGTCTAGTAAAGTAAACGGATTCAACTTGTCTTCAATTTCAGTGTGGTCATCAGCTTCAATGGTTTTATTTTCTTTATTTGGTCTTTTGCCAACTTCACCGAAGATTCCTTGAGCAAGCGTAAATTGTAACAGCCCTAATAACATAAATATCCCAGCCAATCCAAACCCCCAGCTCCATCCTAAAATTTCACCCAAATAACCACAAAGCATAATTCCAAGAAATGCCCCTGCATTAACACCCATATAAAAAATGGTATAAGCACCATCTTTTTTTTCGGGGAAGTCTTTGTATAATATAGAAATAAAAGAACTCATATTAGGTTTGAAAAAACCAGTTCCAATAACTAACAATCCAAGTCCTAAATACAAAAAAAACGAATTTGATTCTATAGCCATACTCGCATGACCTAATGTCATAATTAAAGCACCAATAATTATAGCTTTTCTATTGCCCAAATATTTATCAGCTAGAGTACCTCCAATGATAGGTGTTAAATAGAGTAATGCCAAATAAGTACCGTATAATGCCAATGCATTTTCTCTTGGCCAGTCCCAGCCACCAATTCCTAAGGCACTTACTAAAAATAATACTAAGAGAGCACGCATTCCATAAAATGAAAAACGTTCCCACATTTCAGTAAAAAACAATACAAAAAGCCCTGATGGGTGTCCTAAAACTTGAGTTTCAAAAAATTCGTTAGTTGTTTTACTCATAATATACTTTTAAATGAAATAATTGGATAAAGGAACACCTCATTTTAAATGAGGTGTTTGTAATTATTAGTTTAAGATGTTTGAACTTTTGGATTTCCTTTATTTATAATTGAGTTGTAAATAAAAAGACCAATAATGGTAAGTAAACCTATGCCTGCAATAATATACCAAATATTTCCTGGGTGATATGTATTCCACATAAAAGTAGTCATTTCATCAGCACTCATTTGTAATTTTTCAGCAGCTTCAGCATAAAAATTATTTTTAGTATACTCCAACGTTATTTCAGGTAATTCAATACTTCTTTTAGCTAATTCTTCACGAATAATAACTACTTTATCTGACATACCTGCATATAAATCTCCAGTAATCCATTTGGTTAATAAATTAGCAATTGCAATTGGCAGAAAATAAGTTCCCATATACAATGCCTCTTTACCTTTTGGAGAAATTTTAGCAATATAATCTGAAAACTTCGGATTGGATGTCATTTCTCCAATAGCGAAAATTAAAATACCAATTAATGTATAAAAAATATTATCGGTATAAAATGAAAGAGCAATACCTATGATTGCAATGGTAATACCAGTCATCATGGCACTGATAGGTTTCCATTTAAGAATGATGGTAGATATTATCATTTGAAGAATAACAATAAAAAAGGCATCCATATTAACAATTTGTTCAGGGTTAATACCTCCGTCATTATTTTTGTAAAAATCAGCAATACCAGGTAACGTACTGTGTAGTGACTCATATAGGGGTTTTGTATTTATCCACTCTTCAATAAACACTGGTAAGGTGTAGAAAAGTTGGTTAAACATTAACCAAAAACCTACCATTATTAATAAAAGTAATGAGAGTTTCATATCAGACAGGGCTTCAAAAATATTTACAAGTGATTTTATTATGGTTTTCCCAAAAGAATCTTCTGTCTTTTCCCTATTAGGTTCTTTAAAAAAGAAAATAACCAAAATTAAATTTACTGCAATTGCGGTAGCTGCCATAATAAATACAATTTTCCAACCGTACTCTTCTCTTAGTTTACCAGAAAATAATGGACCAAAAAATCCACCTATATTTACCATCATATAAAATACACCAAATCCAAAAGATGAATTATGTTTATCGGTAGATTTCGTAACAATGGCAGATGCAACAGGTTTAAACATAGCAGCACCAACGGCTACAATAAGGAACATAATAAAAACTGCTGTATATGATGTAACGTCTCCCATAAAGTAATACCCAAATCCAAGTAGTAAGTAAGCTATTATAAGCGATAATTTATAGCCTATTTTATCTGAAATAGCCCCTGTAATAATAGGTAGTAAATACAGAATAAAAGTAACGTACGACATTATTTCACCTCTTTCAATATGTGTAAAGCCTAAGCCTCCATCATCGGTTGAACCAGTTAGGTATAATGCCAAAACGGCAAACAAACCATACCATGCCCAACGCTCAAATAATTCCATAACACTGGCTATCCAAAAAGGCTGTGTAAATGATTTGAGAAGTCCAATAAAACCTAACTCTTTTTTTTCTGTACTCATATTAGTAAATTTTAATTATAAATTAGTTGGATATAAAAAGCTCAAGCAATTTCTTGCTTGAGCTTTTTATATGATTATTAAATTGTAAACATAGTATTAGTGAATTCCTTTCATTGCTTTGTTAAGGAAAGGAGATATGGCCAGTAACGCAACTCCAGAACCCAGCATAACCATTGTAATAAAAGGATATAGTTCAAAATCATATTTATGTAAAATACTTTCTAACATACCAGCCATATAATTACCTGCAGCAAAACTTGCCATCCATAAACCCATAACTACTGAAACTAATTTAGTTGGAGCTAATTTAGTAATCATAGATAAACCAATAGGAGATAACATTAATTCACCTAAAGTTAGCAATGTGTAAACAGAAACCAACCACCAAGGAGAAACTAAGTTTCCGCCTTCTGCAGCATTAGAAGCTTGAGTCATTACCCAAAAAGCAGCAGCACCTAAGAATAAACCAAGCGCAAATTTAATAGGAGTTCTAGGATTCCAACCTTTTTTATCTAGCCATAACCACATTAGTGAAAATAAAGAAGCAAAAATTAAAATAGCTAATGAATTTACATTTTGAAACCAAGTTGCAGGCATTTCCCAACCAAACATAACTCTATCAGTATTTTCTTTAGCAAATAAACTGAATGTACCACCCGCTTGTTCAAAGCCAGCCCAAAAAACAATATTAAAAATAGCCAAAACAATAATTACAGCCATTCTACTCCATTCATTTATACCGCTAGTTCCTTTAAAAATAATATAAGACAAACTAATTATAATGGCAGCAAAGCCAACATAAGTAATTCCTGTTTTAAGTCCATCAGGTAAAAATCCCCATAAAAATATAAGTCCTAATGTACCTACTATTAAGGAAATCACGTATATAACAATGGTTGACCAATCTTTCCCATCAAGTTTTACTTTTCCATTTTTATTATTTGGAGGTAAGCCGTAATGTTCTAGTGTAGTTTCTTTCCAGTTTAACCAAAGTACACCTATAAGCATACCTATACCGGCTGCTAAAAATCCGTAACCCCAATTAACGCTTTCTCCTAATCCTCCGGCAATGAAAGTACCTAAAATAGCACCTAAGTTAATTCCTAAATAAAAGATATTAAAACCAGCATCTTTCATAGGGTCATTATCATTGTAAAATTCACCAACAACAGTAGAAATATTTGGTTTAAAAAATCCATTACCAATAATTAGAACACCCAATCCAAAATTAAATAAAAATATTCTTGAATCTGGAGAAAGAGAATGGTCTAAAAAAGAACTAGATGCCAGTAAGAATTGTCCAACAGCCATTACCAAACCACCAATATAAACAGTTTTACGTTGCCCTAATAATTTATCAGAAACCCAGCCTCCTAAAATAGGAGTTAAATAAACTAAACCTGTAAATATTGCGTAAATTTCTAAGGCAGCTTCTCTATCTAATCCAAAACCATCATTGACTAATTCAGCGGTTAAGTATAAAGTTAGAAGCGCTCGCATTCCGTAGTAACTAAATCGTTCCCACATTTCTGTAGCAAATAAAGTGTATAGTCCTTTTGGATGATGTTTTCTAAATGGTATTTCTTTCATAATCTAATTTGTTAATTATTTAGTTGTTTTTAAATTTTGCTCGATAAATTTAGTCATTTTATTATAAAGGTGTAATCGTGTATTTTTACCTCGATAAATGCCATGAGTTCTATCAGGGTAAATAGCTTGGTCAAATGGTTTGTTTGCTTCTATTAATGCATTTGAAAATTGCATAGTGTTTTGAAAATGAACATTGTCATCTCCACTACCGTGCACTAATAAAAAATTACCATTCAATAGATTTGCATAATTTAACGGTGAGTTTTCATCATAACCAGTCGGATTTTCCTGTGGTGTTCGCATATAACGTTCTGTATAAATGGAATCGTAAAAACGCCAACTGGTAACTGGTGCAACAGCAATTGCCATTTTAAACACATCATTTCCTTTTAAGATGCAATTGGCTGACATAAATCCGCCATAACTCCAACCCCAAATTCCAATTTCATTTGCATCAATATAAGGTAGTTTACCCAATTCTTTTGCTGCTTCAATTTGATCTTGAACTTCGTATTTCCCCAATTCTTTATAGGTGATTTTTTTAAAATCAGCACCTTTAAAGCCTGTTCCTCGTCCATCTACACAAACAATAACATATCCTTTTTCGGCTAATAACTCGTACCAGTAATCGTTTGATCTATTCCAAGTATTACTCACAGATTGTGAACCTGGGCCAGAATATTGTGTCATAAATAATGGATATTTATTTGTTGATTTAAAGTTTGTAGGTTTTATCATCCAAGCATTGAATTCTCCATTTTTGGTTTTTAAAGTAAAAAATTCTTTAGGAGATAGCTTATAATTTTTCATTCTGGTTAACAAAGCATTATTGTTTAATATTTCTTTTAACTTTTCACCTTTAGCATTGTATAAGGTGTATATTGGAGGTGTATTTACATCAGAAAAAGAGTTTATAAAATAATTAAAATTTTTACTGAATGAAGCATTGTTTGTACCTGAAGAATTTGTTAATCTTCTTTTGTTTTTACCATTTAAATTGATGGAGTAAATAGTTCTATTTATGGAGCCATCTTCAGTAGACTGATAGAAAAGCGTTTTTGTTTTTTCATTTATGCCGTAAAAATCAGTTACTTCCCAATTTCCTTTGGTAATTAGGTTTCTTAATTTTCCGTTTTTAGTATAATGATATATGTGATTGAATCCATCTTTTTCGCTGGTCCAAATAAAGCTGTTATCATTTAAAAAAGTTAAATTATCTGTTACTTCAACATAAGCAGCATCGGTTTCAGTTAAAACTACTTTTGAAGAATAATCGGTAGTATTTATAAAATGTAATTTTAAATTATTTTGATGTCGGTTTAGGGTAGTTGCACATAAAATATTGGTGTCTTTAGTCCATGTAAACCTAGGTATGTATTCATACTTTCCTAAATCAATTTTGGCAGATTTATTAGCTTCAATATTATAAATGTTTAAGGTAACTACTGAATTGTTTTCACCCGCTTTAGGGTACTTAAAAATTTGTTGAGTAGGATATAAGGTTTTGCCATAAATATCCATAGAAAAAGTAGGGACTTCAGTTTCGTCAAAACGCAAAAATGCAATATTTTTGCTGTCGTTACTCCATTTAAAAGCACGAACAAATTCAAATTCTTCTTCGTAAACCCAATCGCAAATACCATTAATAATACTATTTTTTAATCCATCAAAAGTTACTTGAGTAACAATATTTGTCTCTAAATTTTTAATGTAAATATTATTGTTTTTTGCGTAGGCAACTTTTTTATTATCGGGTGAAAATGTTGGTTCTTGTATTTTATCCTTATCTATTAATTGCAAAGATTTTGATGCAATATTGTAAACATAAAATATTCCTAAAGATGATCTTCTGTAAATAGGTTCAATGTCAACACCTAAAATTAATTTAGTTTCATTATTATTAAAAGAGTAATTTTCAAAATATTTTAATTCTGATAAATTTTTACTATCTACAATAGTTTCAACTTTGTTTAATGTTGCATAACTATATTTATCTACGGAAGTACTTCTAGTTTCGCTATTAAGATTTAGCAATGTATAAAAATTGCCATTCATTGAGTTTAACTCGTTCATTTGTTCAGTTCTAAACGAACCATTCCAAATCTCTTCTAAAGTAATATGTTGTTTTTGTGCTGTTGCTAAGGAAGTTATTGCTATAAAAAAAACAAGTAATTTTTTCATTAATTATGATTTCTTGAAATAAGTTTCAAGTTTAAGAAAAATTTAGCAATACAGACCTGAAAAATGTCATAAAAATTGACATTTATGTTATTTGTCAATTTTTGTATTTAATAATTTATCTTTGTCGAAATATAAATATAAGATAAGAATGTCTAAAGCTGTTAGTGGATTTTCAAAGTTAAGTAAGTCAGAAAAAATAGATTGGTTGTCGGCCACTTTTTTTAATAATAGTGATAAAATTAAAAAAGTACTGCAACAATATTGGAACTCAAATGAAGTATTACAAAACTTACATGATGATTTTATAGAAAATACCATTTCAAATTTTTATATGCCGTTTGCCATTGCACCAAATTTTGTAATTAATGGCAAAGTATACGCAATTCCAATGGTTATTGAAGAAAGTTCTGTAGTTGCAGCGGCATCATTAGTTGCTAAATTTTGGAGCACACGAGGAGGGTTTAAAGCCAATGTAATTTCAACAACCAAAATTGGTCAGGTTCATTTTATGTATAAAGGTGATAAACAGGATCTTCAGAATTATTTTTCCTTAAAAAAGAAAGAATTATTTATAGCTACAGCTGATATCACTAAAAACATGCGTAAGCGAGGTGGGGGAATTTTAGATATAGAATTGAGAGATAAAACAGGAAATTTGGCAAACTACTATCAATTGCATGTCACTTTTGAAACAGCTGATAGTATGGGGGCAAATTTTATTAATTCATGTTTAGAAGCCGTAGCAAACGAATTTAAAAAAGATACTTTAACAGGCTCAGTACAGGATATTCAAATAGTCATGAGTATTTTATCAAACTATGTGCCTGAGTGTTTAGTACGCGCAGAAGTTAGTTGTAAGGTTGAAGACTTATATGCTGAAAATTCTAAAATATTAACTGAAAAATTTGTACAAGCAATTCAAATTTCAAATGCAGAACCCCATAGAGCAGTTACACATAATAAAGGAATAATGAACGGAGTTGATGCGGTAGTTTTAGCTACAGGTAACGATTTTAGAGCTGTTGAAGCCGGGGCACATGCGTATGCTTCAAAAACAGGAACATATAAAAGTTTAACCAATGCAACTATTGAAAATGGTATCTTCAAATTTTGGATTGAAATACCATTGGCCTTAGGAACTGTTGGAGGATTAACAAAGTTGCATCCATTATCAAAATTATCATTAGAATTATTAGGAAATCCATCTGCAAAAGAATTGATGGAAATTATTGCTGTTGCTGGTTTAGCGCAGAATTTTGCTGCTTTAAGAGCCTTAACTACCACAGGAATTCAAAAAGGACATATGAAAATGCATTTGACAAATATTATAAAACAATTAGGTGCAAGCAAAGAAGAAAAAGTCTTTTTAATCGATTATTTTGAGCATAAAACAGTAACACATAATGCGGTTGTTGAAGCTTATCAAAAGTTAGTGAAAGATAAATAATAATTCGGAGGCTGAGTGGAGTCGAAGCCAAATACACTATGAAAAAAGGATTTGTTTACATATTAGAATGTTGTGATGGAACATTTTATACAGGAAGCACAAAAGATTTGGAGCTTAGACTAGATCAACATAAAAATGGGATTGGAGCAAAATATACAGCAAGAAGATTACCTGTTAAATTGCTTTATTCTAAAGAATTTACTACCATATCTGAAGCTTTTTATAGAGAAAAACAAATACAAGGTTGGAGTAGAATAAAAAAAGAGGCACTAATAAAGAATAAATGGGAATATTTACCTAAGTTTTCAGAATGTAAAAATGAAACTCATTATTCTAATAAAAAGGCTTCGACTCCGCTCAGCCACCAGAATAATTTAGATGAAGGGTAGAATTAATTTGAAATGGTCATTGAGCGGAGTCGAAATGATTTAAGATTTTGGCTTCGATTTTCTTGGTCGTCATAAAAGAGTAGATAATAACTAATGAACAAATTTTACAGCAACGGAAAATTATTATTAACAGGTGAATATTTTGTATTGGATGGTGCAAAATCATTGGCTGTTCCAACCACTTGTGGACAAGATTTAATTATTCAGCCTATAGAAGAACCAAAACTAATTTGGAATAGTTTTACAAATGAAGGTATTTGTTGGTTAGAGGCAATTTTTGAGTTGCCAAAATTACGTTTAATTAGTGCAACGTTTGATTCAGAAAAAGATGGAGGAAACGATAAGCTTGCTGAAAATTTAAGGGAAATATTGTTTCAAACTCAAAAGTTGAATCCAACTTTTTTAAATTCAGAAAAAGGATTTTCAGTAAAAACAACTCTTACTTTTCCTAAAAATTGGGGATTGGGAACTTCTTCAACATTAATAAATAATATTGCAAACTGGGCAAAAATAAATCCATATCAATTAGTAGAAAACACATTTGGAGGAAGCGGTTATGATATTGCCTGTGCGCAAAATGATAGCCCAATTTTGTACACAAAAAAGAATACAAATCCATTGATAGAGAAAGTAAATTTCAATCCTTCATTTAAAGAAAACTTATATTTTGTGTATTTAAACAAAAAACAAAATAGTAGAGAAGGAATACAACATTTTAAAAATTTAAAAGGAAATTTAACTTCGGAAATAAATCAAATTTCGAATCTAACGGATGAATTTGTTGCTTGTAATAACATAAAAGATTTCGAAAAATTAGTAGTGGAACACGAAGATATTGTTTCTAAAATACTTCAGTTAAAAAAGGTTCAAGATTTGTATTTTTCAGATTATTTTGGGCAAACCAAAAGTCTTGGAGCTTGGGGAGGTGATTTTATATTGGCGACGGGAAATAACGATACTCCAACGTATTTTAAACAAAAAGGATTTCAAACAGTAATTCCATATCAAGATTTGATTTTATAATTTAGTGGCTGAGGAGAGTTGAAAACTATAAACTATTAAAAAAGTGATTTCGACTCCGCTCAATCACCGTAAACCTAGATTTTTTGTGTCTTTTTTATCAATGGAAAAAAGATCACTAATTAATATGAAAAAATTTATAATAATTGGAGGTGGTGCAGCAGGTTTTTTTGCAGCCATAAATGCAGCGGAATTGCACCCTGATTTAGAGGTGTTAATTCTAGAAGGGAATAACAAAGTATTACAAAAAGTAAAAGTTAGTGGTGGTGGTCGTTGTAATGTTACCAATGCTTGTTTTACACCCAATGAATTGGTTGAGTTTTACCCAAGAGGAAAAAAAGAATTACTAGGTCCGTTTCATCAATTTATGACTGGAGATACTATGGAATGGTTTGAAAATAGAGGAATTCCATTAAAAATTGAAGATGATAACCGCGTTTTTCCAGAGTCAAATTCATCTCAAACCATTATTGATTGTTTTTTAGAAAGTGCAAAAAATGCAGGTGTTAAAGTAAAATTGAGTACTAGAGTAGAAGCTATTGAAAAAAGTGAAGAAAAGTTTGTTATAAGAACAGCTAATGAAAGTTTTATAGCTGATTATTTGTTGATTGCAACGGGAAGTAATAGTAAAGTATGGTCTATGATGGAAAATTTTGGACATACTATTGTTGAACCGGTTTCATCATTGTTTACCTTCAATATTTTCGATAAGAGAATTAAAGAAATACCTGGAATTGCTGTTCCAAAAGCCACAATAAAAGTGTTACATTCAAAATTAGAAGCACAAGGCCCATTATTAATTACACATTGGGGTTTAAGTGGGCCAGGAATTCTAAAATTATCGGCTTGGGGAGCGGTTGAATTATACCAAAAAGGGTATAGTTTTGAAATTGAGGTAAATTGGTTATCTACAAATCTGGAAACAGTATTGAATATTTTAAAATTTGTAAAAAAAGAACAAGCTAAAAAACAAGTAATTGTGCGATCTGCTTTTTCGGATATTCCAAAACGTTTGTGGGAGCAGTTTGTACTTGCAGCTAAAATATCAGAAACGGAACAATGGGCACAATTAAGTAATTTACAACTAGAAAATTTGGTAAAACAACTCACGAAATGCATCTTTAAAGTATCTGGAAAAAGTACGTTTAAAGAGGAGTTTGTAACTGCTGGCGGAATTGATTTAAAAGAAATTAATTTTAAACGTTTTGAAAGTAAATTGCATAAAAATCTGTTTTTTGCAGGAGAAGTTTTAAATATAGATGCTATTACTGGGGGATTTAACTTTCAAAATGCATGGACAGGTGGTTGGATTGTAGCGAACGCCGTTGGGGACTAGTATTAAATTGAAAAAATATGTCATTCTGAACCTGTCTGTCCGGCAGGCAGACTTGATTCAGAATCTCATTTAGAAAAGTATAATAGGTATGAGAACCTGAAATAAATTCAGGTTGACGAGATATCTAAATTTAAATTATTTGGCAACTTCACCACGATGTGGTAATAAAGCATCTCTATAAATTTTCATATCACACTCGTCAACAATTATAAAAGCGATAGCGTGTGTTTCAGATATTTGAGCGAAATTACTATTATAAAAATGTAGCTTTTCTTTTAAAGCAAATTCTTTTAAATGAATAGCTTGATGTTCAGCTGTTTTTTGTGAATCAACACTTCTAAAATCCCAGATTAATTTTATTTTTCTACTCATTTAATGACTGATATAAATTAATAATTTACCCTTTTTAAAAGTAATTTCAACAGTATTTTCAATTGCTTTATTTCTAGTTCCAATGCGTTTACCAAAAACTAAACTTTCATTTACTAACAGATATTGCAACCCAGATGTACGAATGCCTTTAGCTTTGGGAAATGGAATTAACGAAATATTTTTATTTAAAACGTTTGATACTGAAAAAGTTTTATCAATAAAAAAATATTTACCAAAATCATCAAAAAAAGTAATGTTTAGTTTAGTATTCCACTCAAGTGCTGTACTTATATTTCCTAAAAAATGGTCGTGTTCTTTACCACTTCCTCCATAAACATCAATAGTGTTAAAACCTCTTTTATTTAAAATAGCTAGTGCTTTATCAAAATCGGTAAAATTTTGGTCAGGAGTATTAATTACTTCAACAGAGGTTGGAATAGTTTTGATTGAATCAAAATCGCCAGTTACCAAATCAGGTATTATATTTTTCTCTAAAAAGTAATTATAAGCACCATCAATAGCGCAAACAATTTGATAATTAGATAAGTTAGGAAATGCTGTTGGTTTCTCTCCGTTTAATAAAACAAAAGCCTTTTTAGATTTCATATGGCGAAATTAACTAAAAAGGCATTTGAATTTAAATTTTAGAGGTTATTATTCTTTTTGCATCCAGGTAAGTATAATTATTCCCAATCTACCAATTAGAAAAATAAATAAACCAAAGGCAGGTGTTAAAAAACTTATTTTTAAGCCGCCAGCCAACATAGCAGGTGAAATGTCTTTTGCAATTTCAATAGCATCAAAAGCACTTATTAAGCCTAAAATTTGACCTAAAACTCCCCAAACAACTGCAAATAATGAGAAAGAATTTACTAAACTCATGGTTTTTTGTAGACTTCCTTTTTTTAGAAATCCTTTAACAATTAAGATGAGAACTAAAATTAAAATTAATAAAAGTGGATACATGAAAATTGGCCCACCTTCATTTAGAATTGATAAAAACATAATTATTTAAGATTTTAAATTAAACTTTTTTTCAAATGTAAAATGATTTTAAATTGAATAGTTCTTTTTTCGATAGTTGACAAATTAGGCTGTCTATTTAACGAATTTAGGGCTAAATTGTAAATAATCCTTAAAATTGTTTGAATAAGGTTGTAAATTGGTAATTAGTCTATAAAAAAATGTGACATCAAATAATTTATGCATCTTGCAGGTATGAATTTAATTCAATTAAATAAAACTAAATTTATAGCAGTACACTTTCTTTTTTGGGTAATTGTGTGGTTTTTCTTTGTTTATTTTTTTAGTTATAATTCTAATAACACAGGTTATGTAACTTGGTTTTCAAGTTTCTTATTGCCAGTTACAATGGCCACTACATATTTTGTAGTTTACTATTTAATTCCAACATATTTACTTCCTAAAAAATACAAGTTATTTGTGCTTTATAGTGTTTACACACTGGTTTTTTCAACGTATTTAATATTGATGACAATGCTGGGTTGTTTTGTGTTTTTATCAAATTTAAATATAGTAAATATGCCACCAATGAGTCGTAATTATATTTTCATTTTAATATTGGTTTACTTGGTGGTTGGTATTGTTAGTTTTGTAAGTTTGTTAAATCATAATTTTAAAACAATATCAAAAAACAAAGAGCTACAAAATAAAATATTAGCAACTCAATTACAAATTAAAAATCAGGAATTAAAGTATTTAAAAAAGCAACTTCATCCACATTTTTTGTTTAATACCTTAAATACTATTTATGGTTTTGCATTAAAACAATCAAAAGACACGCCTGAGATTATTTTAAAATTGTCTAATTTATTGGATTATATTTTATATCAGGTAAGTAAACCAAAAGTGTCCTTAAAAGAAGAAGTCTTGCATATTAAAGAGTATATTGAGTTAGAAAAAATTAGATTTCAGGACACGTTAAAAATTTCATTTCATTCCAATGAAATTCCAGATAGTGTTCTTGTTTCTCCGATGTTATTAATTCCTTTTGTTGAAAATGCTTTTAAACATGGTAATTTAATTGATGGGTTTTTAACGGTTGAAATTAATGTGAAATTGAATAAAAATCAATTAGCGTTTTTTATAAAAAATACAGTTTTAAATACAGAGATAAATCAGAGTGAAGTTGGAATTGGGTTGAAAAACATTCAAAAAAGATTGGATTTATTGTACAAAAATAATTATCAATTGCAAATTGAAAATAAAGATAATTGGTTTCAGGTAAATTTTAAAATATTAAATATAAATAGTTCAAATAATGGCTAGAATTATGAAGTGTATTGTTGTTGATGACGAACCTATTGCACGTGAAATATTAGAAAATCACTTGCAAAAAATAGATGCAATTACTGTTGTTGCTTCCTGTAAAAATGCCATTGAAGCGTTTAATGAAATAAATGCGAATAAGATTGATTTAATTTTTTTAGACATCAATATGCCAGAGATTTCAGGATTGTCTTTTGCAAAAGCAATCAATAAGAATATCAACGTTATTTTTACTACTGCATATAGAGAATATGCTGTGGACGGATTTAATTTGCAAGCAATAGATTATTTGTTAAAACCAATTTCTTTTGAACGATTGTTGCAAGCGGTTAACAAATTTTTAGGTGAAAACATGTCTTTTAAAGTTGAAAATACTTCAGTAATAATTCAGGAGAAAAGTAATTTTATTTTTGTGCGTTCAGACAGAAAAATGATTAAAATTAATTTTTCTGAAATTAACTATATTGAAAGTTTTAGCGACTATATTAAAATTCATTTAAGCGATAAAATAATTATTACGCGTGAAACCATCACAAATATTGAAGCAAAACTTCCTAAAAACGATTTTATGAGGATTCATCGTTCTTATATTGTTTCAATTTCTAAAATAAATTCTTTTACCAATGAGTTTATTGAAGTAAAAAACAAAGCAATTCCAATTAGTAGAAGTTATAAAAAAGAAGTGCTTACAAGATTGGAAAATGTTTAAATCTTAAGTATTTAGGATAAACTAAGAAAATCTTTACTTTACAAATCTAAAGGCAGCAGGCGGGCTTGTTTCAGAATCTCACTAAGTTAATTTCTAATTATTATGAGAACCTGAAACTAGTTCAGGTTGACGTAAATTGACTTTTTTTGAAGGTTTTATTAAATATTAGTTTTTCTAAGTTTAATTTTGAATACATAACTTTTGTTGCCTTAATAACATGAATAATTTATCTTTGACCAAAATTTTCACTTTGATTGAAACCGACTTTATTTTTAAGAAAGAGAATGTTCAAAAAATTACAAACGGAAGTGTAACTTGGAAAACGCCAAGTAATATTGCGTTGGTAAAATATTGGGGGAAACAAGAGCCGCAAATCCCTAAAAATCCTTCCATCAGTTTTACGTTAGATGCTTGTTTTACACTAACAACGTTGGAATACAAACTAAAAAAGCAAATGGTGGCTGAGCGAAGTCGAAGCCATAATCAGAATAAATTGATTTCGACTCCGCTCAATCACCAAAAATTTAATTTTGAAATCTATTTTGAAGGAGAGAAAAAAGAGGGTTTCAAACCTAAAATTCAAAAATTCTTTGAAAGAATTGAAAAATACGTGCCATTTTTAAAAGAGTATAAATTTATAATAAAATCTAGAAATTCTTTTCCGCACAGCAGTGGAATTGCATCTTCAGCAAGTGGTATGAGTGCATTGGCACTTTGTGTTATGAGCTTGGAGAAATTGATTACTGAGCGGAGTGGAAATGAAGTTGAAATGACGGATGCATATTTTAATAAAAAAGCATCTTTTTTAGCACGATTAGGTTCGGGAAGTGCTTGCAGAAGTATTGAAGGGTCTGTAGTTGTTTGGGGAAAACATAAAGAAATTAAAGGCAGTTCCGATTTATTTGGAATAAAATTCCCAGGTGAAATTCATGTAAATTTTAAAAACTATCACGATACAATTTTGCTGGTTGATGAGGGTGAGAAACAGGTTTCAAGTACTGTAGGCCATCAATTAATGAATAATCATCCGTTTGCAGAACAACGTTTTTTACAAGCAAATAAAAATATATTAAAATTGTCAAAAATTTTTCAAAATGGAAATTTAAAGGAGTTTATTACACTTGTAGAAAGTGAAGCGTTGACATTGCATGCAATGATGATGACTAGCAATCCGTATTTTATGTTGATGAAGCCAAATACACTAAAAATTATCAATAAAATTTGGAAATTTAGAGCAGAAACTAACTCAAATATATGCTTTACTTTAGATGCAGGTGCAAATGTTCACGTGCTTTTCCCTGAGAGAGAAAAAGAGATTGTTCACAATTTTATAATAGATGAGTTAATTCAATATTGTCAAGAAAATCACTATATTTGCGATAGAATAGGTCTAGGAGCTAAGCAATTGAAAAAGGATAATTAACAATTGAAAATGAAAAAGGAAAATGTTATTAAAACTAAAAGTTTTTGTTTTCTGTAAGAATTGTTAATTTGTATAAGTTTTTGACTTTAGAGAAAAAGGAGTTTGTTATTTCTAAACAATTGTTAAGATCTGGTATAAGTGTTGGAGCGAATGTAAGAGAATCTGAACATGCGGAGAGTAAAGCTGATTTTATTCATAAATTATCAATTGCATTAAAAGAAGCAAATGAAACAGAATATTGGCTAGATTTATTAAAAGAAACGGATTATTTGGGTGAAACAGAATATGTAAGTATTCAAGAAAATATTAAAGAACTTTTAAAGTTATTAGTTAGTATATTAAAAACCTCAAAAGGTAAATAATTGCCAATTTTTAATTGTCAATTATCAATTAGAGAAAACTATGAAAGGACCACTTTTTTACGCTAAAATTTTATTATTCGGTGAATATGGAATTATTAAAGACTCAAAAGGGTTAGCAATACCCTATAATAGTTATCAAGGTGCCTTAAAAAAAGCAGACATTTTAACTGAAGAAGTAAAAAAATCAAATAAAAAATTACAAAATTTTTATGAATATCTTGAGAACTCAAATCAAGAGTTGGTTTCTCTGAGATTACAAGATTTTAAGGCAGATTTAGAGGAAGGAATGTATTTTGATTCTAGTATTCCACAAGGGTACGGTGTTGGAAGTTCAGGTGCTTTGGTAGCTTCAATTTATGATAAATATGCCAATGGGAAAATTACAGTTTTAGAAAATTTAACACGTGAAAAATTACTTAAACTAAAACATATTTTTTCTTTTATGGAATCGTATTTTCATGGGAAAAGTTCTGGTTTAGATCCGTTAAATTCATACTTAAGCTTGCCAATATTAATCAATTCAAAAGATAATTTAGAACCTACCGGAATTCCATCTCAAAAAGAAGGCAAAGGAGCTGTGTTTTTATTAGATTCTGAAATGACAGGTGAAACAGAACCTATGGTAACCATTTTTATGAATAAAATGAAAAATGAAGGGTTTAGAAAAATGTTAAATGAAGATTTTGCAAAATATACCGATGCTTGTATTGACGATTTTTTACACGGTAATGTAAAATCGTTGTTTGGCAATGTAAAACAACTATCTAAAGTAGTACTTGAAAATTTTAAACCAATGATTCCTCAAACATTTCACAACGTTTGGCAAAAAGGAATTGATTCGAACGATTATTATTTGAAACTTTGTGGTTCAGGTGGTGGAGGTTACATTCTTGGCTTTACAGAAGATTATATTAAAACAAAAGCTATCTTAAAAGATTATAAATTAGAGTTGGTTTATAGATTTTAAATCAATTAAATTTTAATAAGTAATTCTTAAAAGAATTGGTAAATAAGATCTTGTTTACATGGATTTACTAGAGATTTCAAAAAATAATAGCAAAAAGAAGGCTCCTTTTTATATAAAAGTGTTGAGTTTATTTTCTGTGGTAAGAGGTTATAATATATTGTTAATAGTTATAGCCCAATATTTAGCTTCTATATTTATTTTTTCTCCTGAAAAATCATTGCGATACGTTTTACTTGATATAAACTTATATTTTATAGTGCTTTCAACAGCCTGTGTAATTGCATCGGGGTATATCATAAATAATTTTTACGATGCTGAAACAGATAAAATAAACAGGCCTGTAAAAGCTAAAATTGATAACATTGTAGATCAAAAAACAAAATTAACAATCTATTTTTTGTTTAACTTTATAGGTGTTTTAATAGCCTTATTGGTTTCTTGGAGAGCAGCCTTGTTCTTTTCTGTATATATATTTTTAATTTGGCTGTACTCGCATAAGTTAAAAAGATACCCTTTAACAGGCTTATTTTCTGCGGCAATTCTTGCCTTACTGCCCTTCTTTGCTATTTTTGTATACTATAAAAATTTTTCGGAGATAATTTTCACACATGCAGCATTTTTATTTTTTATTTTATTGATACGAGAATTGATAAAAGATTTGGAAAAAATAAAAGGAGATTTTGTACATAATTATCAAACCATACCCGTAAAATATGGTGAGTATTTCACAAAAATACTTATTAGCCTTTTGGCTGTTTTAACTCTAAATCCAGTTTATTTTTTACTGAAGTACCCTGAAATTGGAGGAATGAAATATTTTTTTTATACAAGTACCGTTGTTCTTTTAGCTTTTGTAGTTGTATTGTGGTTAAGCCACAGTAAGCGTAATTACGTACTACTGCATTTAGTTTTAAAATTATTGATTGTTGCAGGAGTTTTTAGTCTGGCACTTATAGACTATTCAGTAATAATTAATAAAATACTACTTAAATAGGTGAATATTTATTTAAGTGTCAGTTGAATAAACTACTTTTGCAAAAAATAACAAAAAATGAATTCAGGTAAAAAATCGTCGAGAGGACGACAACAGCATAAAAAAACTTCTCAATATAGTTCAGCTAAAAAGTTTAATGATAAAAAGAAATTTTCTAAAAATTTTGAAGATAAATCTATTTCAAGGAAAAAAAGGGTTCCTTCTGAAAAGGGAAATACAGCAACTATAAAACAATCGAAAAATACTTCAAACACTTCAAATAAGGAAACAATTCGTTTAAACAAATATATTTCTAATTCAGGTATTTGTTCTCGTAGAGAGGCAGATGTTTATATAAAATCGGGGAGTGCTTCAGTAAATGGTAAAATAATAACTGAAATGGGGTTTCAAGTTTCACCTACTGATGAAGTTCGGTTTGATGGAAGTTTAATAAGTCCAGAAAAGAAACGCTATGTATTGCTAAATAAGCCCAAGAATTTTATAACAACAATGGATGATGATAGAGGGCGTAAAACTGTTATGGAACTAGTAGCAAACGCTTCAAAAGAACGTATTTATCCAGTTGGTAGATTAGATAGAAATACCACAGGGTTATTGCTGTTTACGAATGATGGGGAATTGGCAAAAAAATTAACACACCCTAAACATAATATTCAAAAATTATATCATGCTTCACTTGATAAAAAACTGTCAATGCGTGATCTGCAAAAAATTGCAGAAGGATTTATATTGGACGATAAAAGAGTTTTGGTTGATGAAATTTCATATATAATTAACCAGCCTAAAAGTGAAGTAGGAGTTAAAATTCATTCGGGAAGAAATAGGATTGTACGAAGAATTTTTGAACATTTTAATTACAGTGTAATTAAGCTAGACCGTGTAATTTTTGCGGGTTTAACAAAAAAAGATTTGCCAAGAGGTCATTGGAGGCATTTAACAGAAATGGAAATAAACACATTGAAAATGCTTTAATTTAGTTAGTAAATTATGTGTTTTTTAGTTTTATAATGTTTAAAGTGTTATTTTGTAAGTAGTTATATTGTATTTAACTTTGAATTCATAAATAAGTATTGATTAATATTTTTTTTTATATTTGAACTTATAATATTTATTAAAACCAATTTGCTTTGAACAGAATAATTGTAGATTATAAAAAATTAACTCCTGAAATCTTGGATTTACTAGTCGAAAAATTTCCTGATGGATATGGTATAAGAGATATTATTAAATTTACAAATCACAAAGGGAAATATATTGAAGCTGTTGAAGTTTCAACAAATGATGCTATATACTTAGTAAAGATAAGTGATGAGTTGGTAGATAGTATGGAAAGTCATGAAGAAGAGGAAATACTGCCTCCTGAAATTGTAGATGATATAAAAATAGACGACGTAGATTTAGAGATTGATTTATAATAGCAAATTTTAAATAAAAAACCCGAACAACTGTTCGGGTTTTTTGTGGTACCTCCAGTACCTTTTTTATCCTATTTGCAAGATTTTATAAAATATAAAAAACCTCTACAGCCTTTATAAAATAGGGGAATTACAATATTTCTCTACCGATACGCTCCGATAGATTGTTAATAAGTTCGATTAAATTTGCACCCTATTTTGTACCCTTTTTCGTATATTTATAGTGAAAAATTAAGCTATGAAAACACAAATCCAAAGGTCGAAAGGCTCGGTAAGGTATGCCTTTAAAGATTCATTAAATTTACTAGAAAAAAATAAAACAAAACAGAGTTTAATCTATTTGTTTTTTACCTACGGTAACAAACGATTTAAATATTCTATTGGTTTTAAAAGTTGTTATGCGCATTGGGATTTAAAAAAGCAACGCATTAAAAACATTAGTTCCATACTTAATAAAGATGAGGTAAACGATTTTCTAAATGAGTATGAAGATAATTTTTTAAAGAGATATAGAGTTTTGTATGCTCAATATGGCGATGCAATTACAAATTCTATGCTAAAGGATGAACTTGATATTATCATTCGTAAAAAGTCAGTAAGAGAAGATGAAACCACTAAGAAATTAACCTTTTTTGACGTCTGTAACAAGTTTATTGATGATAAAGGCACTTCCATTGCCCCAGTAACTAAAAGAGTCTATAAACAAGCGATAACTATTTTAGAGAAGTACGAAAAAGAAACCAATGTAAAATTGACTTTTGAAACTATTGATATTACATTTTATAATAGTTTTAAAGCATTTTTAGAAAAAGAAAAATACTCTTTGAATACAATTGGTAAGCATATAAAAACCTTAAAGAGTTTTCTTAATTATGCTTTTATTGAAAATTATACAAAGAGCTTGAAATTTAAAAGCAAAGATTTCAAAGTTGAAAAAGAAATAACAACACAAATTTATTTAAATGATTCAGAAATTGAATCATTATTCAAAAAAGACTATTCTAAATTACCAATCTTAGAACACGTAAGAGACGTTTTTTTAATGGGCTGTTATACCGGTCAGCGCGTTAGCGATTATAATAATCTAACTTCAAATGATATTATTACAAAAGAGGGTATTCAATATTTTAAGTTTGTACAACAAAAAAATCGTAAAAAAGGTAAAATTATTTATTGTCCTATAACAAAAGAAATGAGGGTAATTATGAATAGATATAATGGTAACCCTCCACCAGCTTTAAAAGAGCAGTATATTAATTTACATATAAAGGATATTGGTTTTGAGTTAGAATTTAATGAACTCATAAAATGTGAATACACAAAAGGAGGTAAGTTAATTACTAAAATGATTCCAAAATACAACCTAATTAAAACTCATACAGCTCGTAGAAGTTTTTGTACAAATAAGTATAAAGCAGGGATGAATGTATTTGATATTATGTTGTTTTCTGGTCATAGTACAGAGAAAGAATTTTACAAGTATATACGTATCAAAGATGAAGAACGAGCATCACACATTGTTAAAAGTGGATTTTTTAATGTGTGATTTTTAAATATTATTTCTACTTTTATAAAAAAATTAAGCTATGAATCAAACCATTCTAAATGAGTTTAGTTATAAAATTTCTAAGTATGAACTCTTAACTAAAGAATATAATTTCTACTATTTTTACAATTACAATATTGTGAATTTATGTGAACAACTAAAAGAAGAAATAACTGAAAATTTACTTTCACTTGATAGTGATAAACACTTAATTTATTTAGATCTTGTTTCTGATACTCTAGAAGATTCACCTTTCTTTAA
>JAKIVA010000024.1 GCA_021647265.1 Lutibacter sp. | reverse complement strand
CGTAAAATTTGCGATGAAGATTTCGTTCAAATTTCAGACTGTTTGAGCACAACGAATTATGAAATAGTTAAAAACCATAAAAGCGAGTTTCTGAAATTTAGAAATCGAATAAAAAATTTAGAGAAAGTATCGTAAGCCTAGACTTTTTTCGTTCTTTTTTGGGCGATGCAAAAAAGAATGAATGACTTTAAAAGTTGTACTTTAATTTAAAAGATCCCCGCCTACGCGAGGATGACAAATACTATTGGCACGTTTAATAAAAGAGAACTATTTTAAACGGCCTATCGGTAGTTTCGCGTAAAATTTGCGATGAAGATTTCGTTCAAATTTCAGACTGTTTGAGCACAACGAATTATGAAATAGTTAAAAACCATAAAAGCGAGTTTCTGAAATTTAGAAATCGAATAAAAAATTTAGAGAAAGCATCGTAAGCCTAGACTTTTTTCGTTCTTTTTTGGGTGATGCAAAAAAGGACAGGAAGTCAAAAAAATCATCTTTGTCTTTGTCAACGTCAAAACAACTCGACCGCACGACCGCACGACAACAAGACTGCAAGACAGCACGACTGCAAGACTGAAAAAGCCTTCAGAACATACATTTACAAATCACTTAAATTCAGCATTGTTTTTTATAATAGGAGCAATTAGTTTTAAAATCTTAGGATTGTCAATACTTTCCAAATAACTTAAATGTCTTTTATTGTGGGTGTCTGTACCAACAAAATCAATCAAATTATCTTTTAAAAGTTGTAATGCAATTTTGTGCGTATCTTTTCCATAGTAATTTGAAAGAGAAAGGAGGTTTAACTGAAACAAACAACCGGCCTCTTTTAATTTTGAATATTCTTTATATTTTTTATGGAAGAATAAATAACGTTCAGGATGTGCTAAAACAGGTTGGTAACCTGCTATTTGAATGTTAAAAAGAATTTCATATAAATTTACAGGAGGATTTATATACGACATTTCAACCAGAATTTTGTTTTCCTTTAGAGGTAGTAATTGTCGTTGTTCCAGTAAGATGTTAAAATTACTATCTAACATATATTCAGCAGCAGCGTGTATTGAAATATCAGTTAAATTACGTGCAATCAGTTCTTTTTTTACAGCGGTTAGTTTTGGTAAGATGGTATCTTTAGCGTTTTCCCAAACACCTTCCATGATATGCGGAGTAGTTATAAAATTTTGAATACCAAAACTGTGCATTTTTATTAAAAGTGCAATGGTTTCGTCCATGCTCTTTGAGCCATCATCAATGCTGGGTAATAAGTGAGAATGTATATCAACAAACTCATTGGAGAAGAGTGTTGTAATTGAAACTTTTTTATGGTTGAAAAACGATAACATAAACTATTAGAAGATTCCTTTTTTAGTTAACTTAATAAATCCACCAATATTGTTGGGCAAAAATGTGCCAAAATCTGCTGCACTACCCAAAGATATAATGACAGGAATATTTTCAAAATGCAGGTTAAATTCAATGCTGGAAGAAAATTGATCTTCATTAATTGGATTGTTAAACCAGCCAGCATAGGCAGTATAACTCGCATTTGCGTTGTAAGTTACATGTTGGTTAAGAACACCTTTAAAGCCTATATGATAGGATACAAATCGGTTATATCCACCAATAATACCGTTTGTTATACCGTTAACAGGCGGTTTGGTAGGGAAAAAAGGAGATCCAATGGTATTTCCAAAATAAGTCCAACCACTATTGTAAATGGTATTGTTAAAATAATTATCACCACCACTAAAGTTTAAAAAACCGCTCATATGTTTGGTGTAAGTAAGCTCTGTTACCAAATGGGTTATAAATGATTTAGGTTTCTTAAAATCTATAAACAAACCGTACAAAGCATCGGGATAATTTAGAAGTTCTCTACCCGATCTATCTTCAAAAGGATGCGACCAATAAAAATTCCAGTTAGTGTTTGCACCTTTGTAATTAAGTTGAATAATATATGCTCCAACAGTATTTCCCAAGGCATTTATTTGTTCGCCGGCAGCAGCATTTGAACCTCCAGCTCCTCCAAAAACTATTTTTAAATAATCATTAAAACCAGTAGGCATTTTTCCGTATTCATCAGAAGCTCCTCCCCATTGCACATAGTGATCTAGTCCTGTTATTAGTGCTAGTTTTGCGTTTAAAACAGACTTGAAATACAAACTTTTATGGTGTAGGCGAGCATTGCTTACTACACGTTTATCGTTTAAAAAATATTCACTGTAATTCGCTTTGACAGCCAACCATTTTTTAGCAAAAGGCAGTTGTAAGTATCCAATTGTTATAAGGTTAACACCGGGAAAAGCTCTAGTATTGATAGATTTTATAATATTCCCATTAGAAGAAGAAAGTCCTTCCCAAGAAATTTCATCATTTTTACTTCCAGCATCTAATTGCCAACCTTTATACCTAAAACTACCGTAAAGTTCATTGACAAAAAGATTATTTTCATCAGCTACAAACCCAGTAAAAGAGGCTTTGTATGAAAAATCAAAAGGACTGTCGGTATTTTTAAAATTGGTAAAAAAAACTGTATTTAGAGAAACATTATTGCTGTTTGGAATTGCTCCATACTTATTGGCTGTTAGCCAAAAAGGTAAGGTATTTTTTGCTGAGATATTCGAATTAAGCGCTATTAAATAATTGACTTCCTTACTTTGAGAATAGCCTTTGTTATACACAGTAAAAGAGCTAACAATAACAAAGAGAATAAGTGCGTGAAGGTTTTTCATTTAATAAAACAAATTTTGGCTAAAGGTAGTTAAATATAAGAAATAGTATATAGGTTTATTTTAGTGCTTTTGATAAGGCATTTTAAGTAGAATAAGACTTTTAAGTTTATCATTGTCAAACAGAAATGTAAAATTAATTTATTTAATTTATAATAATTTGAGGGTGTGTATTTATAATAACTAATTTATACACTGTTTTATTGTTAATTAATGCCTTTATGTGCTGTTTTGTTAAAAAAGTGATAATGTGAATTTATTTTTTAAAAAAAAAGTTGTTTTTTTAAAATTAATGTATAGATTTGTCGTCTAATTACTGATAATGAACACAAATAACACTTGGAATAGCTTCTATTTTTACTTTTATTTTAGCAATAAGAGATGAGGCTTCGTATGTGTTTTTTAAATAAAAATAAATGATAAAGTCTCGAAATATTTCGAGATTTTTTTTTGGTTAAAAAGTTAATAATGAAGGTAGCAATACAAGGAATAAAAGGATCGTTTCATCACATAGTAGCAGCGCAATATTTTGGAGAGAATGTTGATTTGGTTGAGAGCTTATCGTTTAGTGAAATGCCCAGTTTGTTGCATAGTAAAAAGGCTGAAGTGGTAATTATGGCTATTGAAAATTCAATTGCTGGAGCAATTTTACCAAATTATGCATTAATAGATGAGCATCAACTCTCAATTAGTGGGGAATACCATTTGCCAATTCACCATAATTTAATGGGGTTAAAAGGACAGAAGATAGCCAATATTAAAGAAGTGTATTCACATCCAATGGCCCTGTTGCAGTGTCATAAATTTTTTAAAGATTATCCGCATATTAAACTGATAGAAGATAAAGATACCGCTGTTGTAGCCAAAAGAATACAAGAGAACAAATTGAAAGGAGTTGGTGCAATAGCAAGTGATTTAGCCGCTAAAACCTATAATTTAGAAATTTTGGCATCTAAAATTCAAACCATAAAAGAGAATGCAACCCGCTTTTTTATTTTAACCAATTCAGCAACTAAAAGTAGTGTTTCGGCGAACAAGGCTTCTGTAAAATTTATCACAAGTCACAAGGCGGGAAGTTTAGCCGAAATTTTAACCATTTTA
Source organism: Lutibacter sp. (assembly GCA_021647265.1). Classification (GTDB taxonomy): domain Bacteria; phylum Bacteroidota; class Bacteroidia; order Flavobacteriales; family Flavobacteriaceae; genus Lutibacter. Next base: position 36,614 of record JAKIVA010000024.1, on the reverse strand, counting down.
GCAAAATATCATTTAAATCTCTCTAAAATACAATCGATGCCTGTAATTGATACCCCTTGGAAATATGCTTTTTTTGCCGATTTCACATTTAATAGTTATGCAGATTATTACGATGCTTTAAATGAAATTAAAGACAAGGTTGAAATGTTAAAAATATTGGGGGAATACACAAAAGGAAAAAGATAATGATACAAAAAGCAGATAGATTAACGCATGTTAAAGAATACTATTTTTCAAAGAAATTGAGAGAAATAGCAGGATTGATTGCTGAAGGAAAACCCATTATAAATATTGCAATTGGAAGTCCAGATTTACAACCTCCATCAACAGTAATTGAAGCATTAAAAAGCACTATGCAATTAGACAATGCACATACATATCAAAGTTACCAAGGAATTCCAGAATTTAGATTAGGGATTGCTAATTTTTACAAAACACATTACAATGTTGAGTTAAACCCAAGTAATGAGATATTACCACTAATGGGGTCTAAGGAAGGAATAATGCATATTTCAATGGCTTTTTTAAACAAAGGAGATAAAGTACTCATTCCAAATCCGGGATATCCTACCTATGCTTCAGTTACAAAATTATTAGAAGCTGAGCCTGTTTATTACAATTTAAATGAACAACATCATTGGTTGCCAAATTTTTCGGAAATTGAAAAAGAAGATTTATCTGATGTAAAAATTATGTGGGTTAATTATCCACATATGCCAACAGGAGCCATTGCTTCAAAATTAGCTTTTGAACAACTAATTGCATTTGCTAAAAAGTACAATATTTTAGTGGTTAACGACAATCCTTACAGTTTTATTTTAAATGATAATCCGCAAAGTATTTTAGAAGTTGAAGGAGCTAAAGAAGTGGCTATTGAGTTAAACTCGCTGAGTAAAACATTTAATATGGCAGGTTGGAGAGTAGGGATGGTTGTGGGGAATGCTGAAATTATTAAAACAATATTACAGGTAAAAAGCAATATGGATTCAGGTATGTTTTTAGGAATTCAAAAAGGAGCAGTTGAAGCACTTAAATTGCCGACAAATTGGTTTGAAAAACAAAATAGTATTTACAAAAAAAGAAGAGCTGCAGTTTGGCAAATATTTGACGCTTTAGAGTGTACGTATGATAAAAATATTGGTGGATTATTTGTTTGGGCAAAATTACCTAAAGGAGAAAAATCAGAAGAATTTACAGATACATTACTGTATAAAAAAGAGGTATTTATAACACCGGGAACGGTATTTGGTTCGAATGGAGAAGGCTATATAAGAGCTTCATTATGCGTTGATTCAGCAGTTTTAGAAGAGGTATTAACTAGAGTAACACCTGTAAATAGTTAAAAAATGGAAAAATTAGTAGTAATTGGATTGGGCTTAATAGGAGGCTCTTTAGCATTAGATTTAAAGAAACGAAATGGCTATAAAGTAGTTGGAATTGATACGAATGCAGCTCATATAAAAAAAGCACTATCATTAGGAGTTATAGATGCTGAAATAGATTTTTCAGAAATATCAGATGCTTCAGTAGTAATTGTTGCTGTTCCTGTAGATGTGATAGCAAAAGTTGTTAAAAAAGTATTAGACAATGTTTCAGAAAACACCTTGGTTTTTGATGTAGGCTCTGTAAAAAATGAGATTTGTAAAGAAGTTTCAAAGCACCCAAATAGAAAAAATTATGTTGCAGCTCACCCACTTGCTGGTACCGAGTTTTCAGGACCTGAGGCAGCCATTTTAAATTTATTTGATGAAAAAGTGAATATTTTATGTGAAACAGAAAAGTGCGATTGGAAAATTTTAGACAAGGCATTAGGTTTATTTAAACAGCTAAATATGCGTATTAAAATGATGAATCCTGTAGAGCACGACAGGCATATAGCGTATGTTTCTCACTTATCGCATGTAAGTTCTTTTATGTTGGGAAAAACAGTATTGGGAATTGAAAAAAATGAACAGCATATTTTTGATATGGCTAGTACAGGTTTTGCTTCAACGGTGCGTTTGGCAAAAAGTTCCGCAACTACTTGGGCGCCCATTTTTCTTCAAAATAAAGAAAATATCATACGTTCTTTAGATGAGTATATTAAAAACTTAAAAGAATTTAAACACCTCATAGAAAATAATAATAACGAAGCATTGAAAGAAATAATGAACAATACCAATTATATTAAAACAATTTTAAACGGAATAAAATAGCATAAAATTCAGAAAACAAAAGAAGATGGAAATAAAAAAAGAAAATAGAAAATGGTTAGATGATATGAATTTATCACATCCCATTGTAATTGCAGGACCTTGTAGTGCAGAAACAGAAGAACAAGTTTTAAAAACAGCTCATGAACTTAAAAAAACAGATACCAATGTGTTTAGGGCAGGTATTTGGAAACCGAGAACGCGTCCAGGAGGATTTGAAGGCGTTGGAGAAATAGGCTTGCCTTGGTTGCAAAAAGTGAAAGAAGAAACAGGAATGTTGGTTACAACAGAAGTTGGAAATGCAGCTCATGTAGAATTAGCTTTAAAGCACGATATAGATATTTTATGGATTGGAGCACGAACAACAGTAAACCCATTTGTAGTGCAGGAAATTGCTGATGCCCTAAAAGGGGTAGATAAACCGGTGTTGGTTAAAAATCCTGTGAATCCAGATTTACCTTTATGGCTGGGAGCTGTTGAACGTTTTAAAACTGCAGGAATAACACAATTAGGTGTAATTCATAGAGGGTTTTCAACCTATAACTCATTGCATTACCGAAATAAACCAAAATGGCATATAGCTATTCAACTTAAAAAAGAATTTCCAGATTTACCATTAATCTTAGATCCTTCACATATTTGTGGAAGAAGAGATACTATTTTAGATGTTTCACAAACAGGATTGGATTTAAATTATGATGGATTTATGATTGAAACACATATTGATCCTGATAATGCATGGAGTGATGCTAAACAGCAAGTAACACCAACTCAATTAAATCAAATAACACAAGATTTAAAAATTCGTCAGGAAAGTAGTACGAGAGAAGATTTTCAGCGAAAATTAAATATGCATAGAAAAGAATTGGATTTAATAGATAGCAATATTGTTGATATTTTAGGCGATAGAATGGGCATTGCTGAGCAAATAGGAAGGTTAAAGAAACAAGAAAATGTAGCTATTTTACAAAGTGGAAGATGGGCTGATATTTTAATGAAAATGATTGAATCTGGAGAGGAAAAAGGGTTGAGTAAAGAGTTTGTTGAAGAAATATTTAGAGCAATTCATGTAGAATCTATTAACATTCAACACAAAGTGAAATAGGAGTAAAGAGGCTGTTTAAAAAATTAGTAAAATTATCAACTAAATGTTTGCATTTAAGCACAGTTCATTCCTGCGTGGTTGCTGATCGGAGTCGAAGCAAAGGCAGGAATCTATTGAAAAATTTATTTTAGCTCCCTATCTTTCTAGGAATGACAATATTACCTTGAAATCCACTATTTAACTCAAGTTGGAAGTAAATTAAAAGAGGCTGTCTAAAAAGTGTCATTCTGAATGAAATGAAGAATCTCAAAAAATGATAACCATTTTATTATCAGATAAATAATATTTTTCGACTGCGCTCAAAATGACAAAATAAAGACTTTTAAGACAGCCTCTTTTAATTAATTTAGGTTGTTAAACCAAAGTTATAAGTGGTTTAATTATATTTGTTGAACTTTGTACTAATTAAGTTAAACTTATACTATTGAAAGGAGTTGTTATAAAATCTACAGGAAGCTGGTATACCATTTATATTGAAAATGGTAAAAAAATTGATTGTAGATTGAAAGGAAAATTTAGGATTAAAGGAATTAAAAGTACCAATCCGGTTGCAGTAGGTGATTATGTAAATTTTGAATTTGAGCAAGGAAAAGAAACGGGTGTTATTAATAAAATTTTTGATAGGAAAAATTATATTATTCGTAAATCGGTTAACCTATCTAAGCAAACTCATATTATTGCTGCTAATATTGATACAGCATTTTTGTTAGTTACATTAGATAGTCCACCAACTTCAACAGGGTTTATAGACCGATTTATAGCAACTGCAGAGGCTTATAGTATTCCTGTTGTTATTATTTTCAATAAAATAGATTTATGTACGGATGCTTTGTTGGAAAAAAAGAAAGCATTGGAAACTATTTATACTACAATAGGATATAGATGCATAGATATTTCAGCCACCAAAAATATAAATATTGATAAAATAACAGCGTTAATGAAAGGTAAAACTACCATGTTTTCTGGGCATTCAGGCGTTGGTAAAACCACGTTAATAAATGCCATAGAACCTTCATTAAATTTAAAAACGGCTGAAATTTCCAAACAACACAAACAAGGATTACATACCACCACTTTTGCTGAAATGTTTGAGTTGAGTTTTGGAGGTTTTATAATTGATACACCAGGTATTAAAGGTTTTGGAGTGGTAGATTTTGAACCTCAGGAAATTGGTCACTATTTTATAGAATTTTTTAAACTGAGTTCAAAGTGTAAATTCAATAATTGTTTGCATATTAACGAACCTCAATGTGCAGTTAAAGAAGCACTTGAAAATAATGAAATTGCGCTTTCGAGATACAATAGTTATTTACAAATAATTGCGGGTGATGAAGAGCATTATAGAACAGATATTTATGGTTAGGTTGATAGTGAAAAGTGAAAAGTGAGAAGTGAGAAATGAGAAGTGAAGCCCTTCGACTGCGCTCAGGGTGAAAGTGAGAAGTGTTGTTTTCAGAACTTTATATTTTAGAGGGTTTAAAGCTGTTAAATAGATAGTTAAAATAAATGATTTTAAATGAGAGTAGTTCTACAAAGAGTTTCAGAAGCTTCAGTAACTATTGAAGAAAAAATAGTTAGTAAAATTAATAATGGATTGCTAATTTTATTGGGAATAGAAGCAAATGACACATTTGAAGACATTAAATGGCTTGTAAATAAAGTTGTAAACCTTCGTATTTTTAATGACGAAAATGGTGTGATGAACAAATCATTGTTTTCTACACAAGGCAATGCCATTATTGTAAGTCAGTTTACATTACAAGCAAGTACAAAAAAAGGAAATAGACCTTCATACATAAAAGCAGCAAAACCAGAAACGGCCATTCCATTATATCAAGAGTTTATAGCCCAATTTGAAATACAGTTAGGGAAAAAAGTAGGAACGGGAGTATTTGGTGCTGATATGAAAGTGGCACTTGTTAACGACGGACCTGTTACCATAATTATAGATTCAAAAAATAGAGATTAAGTTATCTTCTTTAAGAATATTTTTTATATTTATAGAGAAATAAAATTTCTATGAAAAAAAATTCGCTTGCTGTACTTTGTACATTTCTTATAACTTGTGTTGTGTTCTCACAAAGTTATAACTTCAATAGTAGTCAACTTCCTGAAAATTTAAAAGTAAATGCCAATGCCGTAGTAGTATTTGATGATGTATTTATTGAAATTCAAAATCAAAAATTAATGACTGTTAAAGTAAAAAAAGCAGTTACTGTTTTAAATAAATTGGGTGATAAATATAGGTATGTTGCCGTTGGTTTTGACAAGACAACAAAAATTAAAAATATTGAAACTATTATTTATGATGATTTAGGAAAAGAAATTAAAAAAGTAAAAAATAAAGAATACAAAGATGTTAGCCAAGTAGCCGGAGGTACATTGTATGCTGATAATAGAATGCTGTACTATGAACATACCCCTACAGCCTATCCATATACCATATATTACGAGTATGAAATAAATTCACCCAACACTGCTTTTATAAGAAAATGGAATCCAATAAGTTTCTATAGTACAGGGTTGTTATCTGCTACTTACACTATAATTTATGCCAATGAATTAGACCTTCAAGTAAAAGAAAATAATTTTGAAAAGTTTGATATAAAAAAAGAAGTTAAAGAAAATAAGATTCTTTATACAATATCAAATATTGAACCTTTAAAATATGAACCCTTATGTCCATCGTTAAAAAAAACAAGACCAAGTGTTCAATTTGTTTTAAATAAGTTTTATGCAGAAGGAATTACAGGAGAAGCTAATAATTGGAAAGAATTAGGGAAGTGGGAACACGATAATTTTTACAGTGGAGTAGGTACATTGCCAGAAGGAACAAAGATAAAAATGAAGCAACTTGTTGAAGGTGTTAATAACCCCGTAGAAAAAGCAAAAATAGTTTATAAATATGTACAAGATAAAACTAGGTATATAAGTGTTCAGGTTGGAATTGGAGGTTTAAGACCTATGTTAGCCAGTGATGTTGATAATTTAGGTTATGGAGATTGCAAAGCTTTAACAAACTATACTAAATCGTTGCTCGATGTTGTTGGTGTTAAATCGTACTTTACTGAATTATACGGGGGATATGAAAAGATAAATATGGATTTTAATTCTCCTAATATCCAAGGAAATCATGTAATTCTCAACATACCTATTGAAGGTGATGACATTTGGTTAGAATGTACAAGTCAGGAAGTTCCTTTTGGATATATTGCAAATTTCACAGATGACAGGGATGTAATAGTTGTTAAACCTGAGGGAGGCGTTCTAAAACGTACCAAAAAATATGAAACTACAGAAAATTTGCAATTTTCTAAAGGTACCTATACTATTGATAGCAAAGGAATGATAAAAGCTTCTGTTAAAATTGAATCATCAGGAACTCAATATAACGACAATTTAAAAAATGCCGAAGGGAAAACACCAAAAGAGTTAAAAGAACTATTCAAAGAATATTTAGCCAATGTAAATAATATTCAATTCTCAAACATAAGTGTATTTAATAATAAAAAAGAAGTTAAATACGAAGAAAATTTGGAATTTACAGCTGAGGATTATGCCTTATTTACAGGGAAACAAATATTAATTCCTATCAACGTATTTAATAAAAACTCTTATGTTCCCAAAAGAGTTAGAAACAGAAAATTGCCATTTGAAATTTCAAGAGGATTTATAGATGTTGATGAAATAGAAATTAAATTGCCCAGTACATTTTTAGTTGAATATATACCTGAAAATATTGAGTTAAAAACAAAATTTGGAACCTACTCAATAGAATTTACTAAAGTTGATGAAATAACATACCGCTACAAAAGAACTTTACAAATAGAAGAAGGTGCGTTTCCTAAAGAGGAATATGATGCCTATAGGAAATTTAGAAAAAAAATAAAAAAATATGACAACCTTAAAATAATTTTAAACAAATAGTAATTTATGAAAAAGATTTTAATAACAACATTGGTTGTAATATTGGTGACCAATAAACTGATAGCCCAAAATTTTAATTTTGGAGAAATTTCTAAAGAAGAATTACGAGAACAATATTATCCGAAAGATTCTACTGTAACTGCAGCTTATTTATATAAAGAGAGAGAAATTTATTATATATATGATGGAGAAAGAGGTTGGACTTTAGTAACAGAAGTTTATGAAAGAATTAAGCTGTATGATAAAGAGGGTTTTGATTACGCAACCGAAGTAATTAGTTTGTACAAAGATGGTTCTTCAGAAAAGATGACATCATTAAAAGCGAATACCTATAATTTAGAAAACAATAAAATAGTTAAAGAAAAATTAGCCAAAAATCAAGTTTTTAAAGAAGATAAAACTAAAAATACAATAGTCTATAAATTTACGATGCCAAACATAAAAAAAGGCGCTATAGTTGAATGGAAATACAAAATATTTTCACCCTATTATTCATATATTGACGAAATAGAACTTCAACATAAAATACCAATAAAGCAACTTAATATAAAAGTAAAAATACCTGAGTACTTTAAATTTAAGAGGCATTTAAAGGGTTATTTACCAGTTAATGTTGTGCAGAGTATGAAAAATAGAACAATTCAATTTTCTTACAGGCGTCAAGTTAATTCACGTAGTATTAAAACAGCAAGAGAATCCAATAAGGTAGATTTAAGAGAGCTTATTTATACAGTTACAGATAAAAATATACCAGCTTTGGTAGAAGAAGATTACATAAGTAATATTGAAAATTATAGAGCAGCTTTATCACTAGAGCTCTCCTATACCGAGTTTCCAGGATCGAGAGTAAAAAACTACTCTTCAACTTGGGAAAGTGTATGTAATAAAGTTAATAAGTCAGCTATTTTTGGATTAGAGTTATCAAAAAAAACATATTTTAAAGATGACTTATCCCCAATTTTAGCAACGACTAGTGATAAATTAAAAAGAATAAATCTTATTTTAAAATTTGTTAAATCTAAGGTGAAATGGAATGGTATTTACGGTAAGTATACTGATGTTGGAGTTAAAAAAGCATATAAAGAAGGAGTAGGTAATATCGCTGAAATTAACCTAATGTTGGTTGCAATGTTAAGAGAAGGAGGTATAAACGCAAATCCGGTTTTGGTTAGCACAAGGAATTATGGAATTCCTTTATTTCCAACTTCAAAAGGATTTAATTATGTAATTGTAGCTGTTGAAATAAATGAAAATATAATATTATTAGATGCTTCAGAAGAATATAGTATGCCCAATGTTTTGCCATATAGAACTATTAATTGGAGAGGTAGATTGGTAAAAGAAGATGGCACATCATTATGGGTAGATTTAATTCCTACAACACATGCTGTAGATAATATAAACATGAACATTTCTATTGATAGTGATGGTTATGTTGATGGAATGCAAAGAACCAGTTACATAAATATGCAGGCGCTTAGCTATAGAAAAAAATATGCAAAAATTAAAGATGAAGCCATTATAGAAAAACGAGAGAATGAAAATGAAGCCATAGAAATAGCCGATTTTAAAATAATAAATAAAACGGAAGGTTATAAACCAGTTACTGAAATGTTTAAATTTTCATCGGAAGATTTAATAGAAACAGTTGGAGATAGAATGTATTTTAAACCGTTGTTCTTTAATTCTCAAACAAAAAACCCGTTTAAACTAGATAAAAGAGAATATCCAATAGATTTTGGAACACCGTTTATAGAGAAAAAAATGGTGCGAATTACCATTCCTGAAGGGTATATTATTGAATCAATTCCTGAAAGTATAGCAATTGGTTTACCTAATAATTATGGTGTTTATATTTTTAATGTGAAAATACAGGAAAATAAAATGATGATACTGTCTAAACTTCAAATGAATACTGCCGTTTATCCAGTATTAAATTATGATGAAATTAAGGAGTTTTATAAAATTATTGTGAATAAAAATCTAGAGCAAATAGTTTTAAAGAAAGCGTAAATTTTAGTGTTAAAAAACAGCTAAAAGTAATTTAGAATAGTTATAAATAATTAATTTTTAGTACTATTGTAATTCGTACTAACAAAATCAAAAATAATGAAAACAACAAAATTATTTATAGCAGTTTTTACTTTAATTACATTGTCGTTTACAGTATCTAATGCGCAAGATAAATCAAATTATACCGCAGATACTTCAAACTCAACAATAAATTGGAAAGGTTACAAACCAACAGGTTCTCATCATGGAACTATCAATTTAGCGTCTGGAGAGTTGAAAATGGAAAACGGGAAAATAATTGGAGGTTCTTTTATAGCCAATATGTCTACAATTAAAGATGCCGGTGGAAGTGCAAAATTAGAAAGACACTTAAAATCGGATGATTTTTTTGACGTAGCTGCATTTTCTACTTGTAAATTTGAAATTACAGATAGTGAAACAATTGAAGGGAAAACGGTGCTAACTGGAAATATGACCATTAAGGGCATTACTAAGCAACTTACGTTTCCTGTAATAGTTACAGAAACAACAGATACAGTGACTTTAACAAGTGAAACATTTCAAGTAAACAGAGCCGAATTTAATGTTAAATACAAATCAAAAACATTTTTTAATAATTTAAAAGAAAAATTTATTAAAAATGAATTTGATTTACAAGTGGTTATTGTCGCAGTTAAATAGCCTAAAAATTTAAAAACATCGCTAAAGAAAAGTACTAATAAACACGTTTTTTTGTACTTTTAACGTGAGTTCGAAGTAATAATACACTTTAATTCCTGACAATCAACATTTTAAATGTAAAATTAAAATTCTAATGTCACCTTGAGAGCTGAGACAAAAATATTCTCAAGCGGTTATGATGACGTAAATTAGAGGTGAATTTACCGAATTGAAAAATAATCGTAATTAGAATAGTGTTTAAATACCTGTTTTCGAGTATGATATTTAAAAAAGAGTTAGCAAACAAAAAACATTTAGTATCAAGAATGGCTAAAGAACTTGGGTTAGAAGTTGTTTTAGTTAATTCTTAAAACATTGAAAAACAACGAAATATAAAAGACGTCAATGGTAGCGCAGTCGAAAGGGTTTTAAATAGGTTTCGACTGCGCTCAACCTGACAAAGTGCTGATAATCAATATAATTTTATTTATTATCTATATTTATTAAGTCGAACTCACGTTTTTAACTTAATTGTTATAATCAAATTTTTTTGAATAGAATTGGCTTCATATTGTTCGTGCTTCTTTTTAATACGAATTCGTTTACTTGTGCGCAAATTGTGAATAATTCGGGGAGTCTTTTCGATGAAGTATCTTCTATAATAAACAATATACCTGGAGATTCAGGAAATAATTATACACGCCCAACACCGGCACAATTAAATTCTTGGAGTAGTGTGCTATCTAATTTATTCAATCAAAATTATTCCAAAGCATCAGATACGGCCAATGCAATAGGTTACAGTTTGGTGAAGTTTATTGATACTACAGCTATTGAAAATAGCATGTATTATATGCTAAAAACAACGAGTACTAATTATTGGGGAACCTATATTTATTATCCAAGTTACAGTAGGCAGTTGGTAATTCAATCTCCACATCCAAAAAAAGATGTTAATACAGGAAAAGAAGGCGTATTTGTTTTTATGAAAACAGAAGCATTATTTTTTGCTTTAAGTGGTACTAGCAGGTGTAATAGTACTAGTTATTCAAGTTGTGACGGAACAACAACAGTATGTTCAGGAAGTTCTGAAAATTATAGAATTTCAGATCTTTCTCACAATGTATCTACAGTATTTCAAATAACAACAGATGTTATTTTTAATTGGTTTGAAGAGTCACATTTTGTTCAACTTCACGGATTTGCCAAACTTGCATCAGATCCATATATTATTTTAAGTAACGGAACTCAAATAACTCCATCTCCAGATTATATTTCAACATTTAAAACTAATTTAGAAAATGAAGATGGCGTGTTAACATTTAAATTGGCTCATATAGATTTAACTTGGACAAGGTTGCGTGGGTTTTACAATACGCAAGGAAGATTGATAAATGCAAGTTCAAATTATTGCAATGCAAATGCTACTGCAACTAACGGGCGTTTTATACATATGGAACAGGAAAAAACCAGACTTAGAAGTGATTCAACCGGATGGATTAAAGTAGCAAATGCCCTAAATAATACATTTTCAAATACTTCGTTAGCTTCTGAAGGAATTACAGCTAATAATAAATTAAAAATTTATCCAAACCCAGGAAGCAATATGATTACAATTGAAGAAAATTCATTAGATGAAAAAGAGTTAAAAATTTATAATATGCTTGGTCAGGAGTTGAGCTTATATATAAAAATAATAAATTATACACACCATAAAATTACAGTTAATGTAGAAAACCTTCCTTTGGGAAATTATATTTTTAAACTGAATACAAAAAGAGCTAAATTTCAAAAGAATTAATTTCTCAGGTTTCTTCATTAAAGTTAAGTATTCCAGTTTTTTTTGTTGAAGACATTACAAAGGTACTTTGCACATTCCCAACAGAATCTAAGATGGCTAATTTGTTTTTCAAAAAAAGTTGATAGCTTTTCATATCCTTTACAATTACTTTTAACAAATAATCATAGTTGCCGGCTATATGAAAACATTCAATAACTTCCTCCATTTTATTAACTGCAATCTCAAATTTCCGAATCAATTCTTTAGAGTGAACCAATAAGGTAACCTGACAAAATACTTCAATGGTATAACCTAATTTTTCCTTATTTAAAACAGCTACATATTGCTGAATAACACCGTGTTTTTCCAGTCTTTTAATACGTTCATAGGTAGGTGTTTGTGTTAAGTTAATTTTTAGTGCAATTTCTTTAATATTTGCTTTTGAATTTGTTTGAAGCAGCTTTAAAATTTTTTTATCTGTTTGGTCTAGTTTTAACATTGTCAGTAATTTTTGCTAAAAATAAGTAAAATAATAGAAGTATTAAGGTAAATACACTATGTTGTATAAAAAATACAGTTAAAACGACTAAGATTGTTAAAAAATACAGTTTATTAAGTGGTGGTTTTGTAATTTTATAACATAAAAACTTTAATCATGAGCAATAAACCAGCAAATAATATTCAAGATTTACAATATTTTGGAGAGTTTGGGGGTGTAAATCCTTCAATTTCAGATTCAGCAACCTATACATTTTTACATGCAAAAACAATGCTTGATACTTTTGAAGGTCAGGCAGAGGGGTGTTATTTATATTCCCGTCATACAAGTCCTAGTAATTTATACTTAGGAGAAGCTTTGGCAGCTATGGAATTTACAGAAACAGCCAATGTAGCTGCGTCAGGTATGGGGGCAATTACTTCAGTATTATTACAAGTTTGTGGATCAGGAGACCACATTGTTTCGAGTAGAACTATTTACGGAGGAACCTATGCGTTTTTAAAAAACTTTACACCAAAATTTAATATTAAAACATCATTTGTAGATATTACTTCGTTGGAAAAAGTTGAAGCAGCGATTACTTCAACAACTAAAATGATTTATTGTGAGTCTGTTAGTAATCCACTATTAGAAGTGGCCAACATTTCAGCATTGTCTAAAATTGCAAAAAAACACCATATTTTATTAGTGATTGATAACACGTTTACCCCTTTAATAATCTCACCACAAAAACTAGGAGCTGATATAACCATTCACAGTTTAACAAAATTTATTAATGGTACGAATGATACTGTTGGTGGTGTGGTTTGCGCATCACAAGAATTTATAGATAGTTTACGAAATGTGAACAATGGAGCGGCAATGTTGTTAGGCCCTGTCATGGATAGTTTACGTGCAGCAAGTATATTGAAAAACTTGAGAACGCTACATATTAGAATGAAAAAACACAGTAAAAATGCACTGTATTTAGCAGAACATTTTGAAAATGACGGTTTAAAAGTTGTGTATCCAGGTTTAAAAAGCCATAGTGATTATGAACTTTTTAAAACGATTTATAACGAAGAATACGGTTTTGGTGGAATTATGACCATTGATGTTGGAACCTTGGAAAAAGCCAATGAATTAATGGAATTAATGCAACATAATAACTTGGGTTATTTAGCGGTAAGTTTAGGATTTTACAAAACACTGTTTAGTGCACCAGGAACGAGTACATCTTCTGAAATACCAGAAGAAGAACAAGAGAAAATGGGTCTTTCAGATGGAATTATTCGGTTTTCAATAGGACTAGATAACAATATTGATAGAACTTATAGAGCAATGCATAAATGCATGACGGATATAGGAATTTTATAATTGTCAACTCTTTTTAATATAAAATAAACTCATTCGAATTTTGAATGGGTTTTTTTAGTTGCAAAAGGTTTCAAATTTGTGTATCATTACATTCCTAAAAATGTAAGAATGCAAGAAGATAAAAACCTATCAGAAATTAAAGTTGGAGATCTAAAAATTATAGAAAATAAAGAATTGAGTATATGGGAAGCTTTAATTCCTATTGTTGCACTTATTGGGATGTTGGCTTTTAATGTATATGTTTATGGAGATGATGCACTAAGCGGGAGTAATCAGTTTATATTATTAATGGGTGCCGCCGTGGCTGCAATTGTAGGTTTTTCAAATAAAGTTCCTTATAAACTAATGCTTGAAGAAGTAGGTGAAAATATTAAATCTACTTCTAGTGCTATTATTATTTTGTTAATGGTAGGCGCCTTGGCAGGTACTTGGTTGATAAGTGGCATTATACCTTCAATGATTTATTACGGTTTACAAATTTTAAATCCAACTGTATTTTTAGCAGCATCACTTGTAATTTGTTGTATTGTATCAATAGCAACAGGTAGTTCTTGGACAACTTCGGCAACTGTTGGAATTGCACTTATGGGAATTGGAAATGCTTTAGGTGTTCCTGCAGGAATGACTGCCGGAGCTGTATTATCGGGAGCTTATTTTGGAGATAAAATGTCACCATTATCTGATACAACAAACTTAGCTCCAGCTGTAGCAGGAGGAGAACTTTTTACACATATAAAATACATGACCTACACCACGGTTCCTACAATTATAATCACTTTAATTGTATTTGTAATTATTGGATTTAATATTGATGCTTCAGGAAGTGTAAATACTGAAAAAATGCTTTTAGGAATTAAAGCTTCGTTCAATGTTACACCTTGGCTTTTTATTGTTCCTTCCATAGTCATTTTATTAATTATTAGAAAAACATCACCTTTAATAGCTTTAATTATTGGAGCACTATTAGGTGGTATTTTTGCAACTATTTTTCAAAGTGCTATTATTTGGGATCAGGGATTGAGATATGAAGTAACAAAGGTTTCCAGTGAATTTAAAGATTATGTAGCTTGGGATAATGTATCAAACAATAATTATCAATCACCAGGTGTGTATACATTAATCTCTAAAGAAGAAGGGGTTACAATGTCAAAACCTGTTGTTTTTAATCTTCCATCTTCTAAAACCTCTGTGAGTGAAGAATTTTTAGGAACAACAACTATTTTTAAAGATGGAAAGGAAATAGGAACACTAAATTTAATGGCGCAACCAACTAATTTTTTGCAATCGGCTTACTTTTCAGTGATGAATGCTTTAACAGTTGAAACGTCAATACAAACAGAAGATGAGCGACTTAATGGTTTATTTGAAGCCAAAGGAATGGGGGGTATGTTAGGAACAATTTGGCTAATTATTTGTGCAATGACTTTTGGTGGGGTTATGGATGCCATAGGTGCTTTGGCTAAAATAAGTAGTTCAATTTTAAATATGTTTGATTCTGTTTTTGGATTATTTGCCAGTACTGTGTTTAGCTGTATTACGTTAAATGCAACAGCATCAGACCAATATTTAGCCATCGTTGTTCCAGGGAAAATGTATGCAAAAGCTTTTAAAGATAGAGGGTTGGCTCCAGAAAATTTAAGTAGAACACTAGAAGATTCAGGGACTGTAACTTCAACATTGGTTCCTTGGAATACAGGAGGTGCATACCAATCTAGTGTTTTAGGTGTGGGTGTGGCAGATTATTTTGTCTATGCTATTTTTAACTGGCTAAGTCCAATTATGACCTTAATTTTTGCAGCTTTTCAAATAAAAATTAAACAGTTGGTTACTAAATAATAGCTTCATAATTTGTTTTGTATTGAGAATCAAATTTTTGTCTTTCTGAACAGTTCTCGATAGTTCTACTGAGCCTGCCTTGTCGGCAGACAGGCTTGTTGAAGTACAATTTTCTATTGAAAATCACCTGCCTTGCCGACCTTTAGATTTGTATTGTATTTACTTGTTGTGCATTTTGATTCTTTAAACTTACTGTTACGTCACTTCGCTATAAGTAAAATAATGCAAATTATTGAATTAGTGCTTTTTATAGTTGTTTTGTCATTCCTGCGAAGGCAGGAATCTAAACGCATCCTATTTATGGATTCCTGCCTTCGCAGGAATGACACCCGTTTTTAGCTGAAAAACTTATTATCGATACTAATTTCAAGCCTAAAAAGACTAAAATCCACTAGAATTAACGAAATTTTATCAAAATGAACAACAGGTTATATTTATAAATCAATAAAAACGGAAAGATACACTATCAATTCACTCCAAGTTCACAGCTTATAGTCCGATTTAATTGCTTATAATCAATGTTTTAAATATGAAATTAAAACGCTAATGTTACCTTGGGAGCAGTAGAAAGGTTTTTAAATAGGTTTCGACTGCGCTCAACCTGACAAAGTGCTCTGCTAATCAATATCCTTTTATTTATTCTCTACGTTTTTTAAGTAGAACTCACGTTAAATAAAGTTTTTTTAGATAAACCAATTCCAAACCAAACCGAACCGAACCGTTAAATCTCTGTAAGGATAATTAGGTGCTGAATAATAATTTCTACCGGTAAATCCTGCTCCAAAATTTTCAACTTTAAAATAAATACGAGTTCTACGAATTTGTGCATTAACAAAAAAATCTAGCATTGGAAAATCTCCAATTTTAGTTTCGTTTTGCAAAACAAATTCACTGAGTAAAGGGTTGTAGGCATTTATATTATAAGAAGTAAAATATTTAAAAGTTACCCCTGTTTGTAAGTACATAGGTTTTCCTTTAAATACATAGCTCGCATAATACAACGTATTTCTTGTAACCAATTCAGGAACTCTAAAAAACGATTCTCCTTTTGAGACTTTTTGATACATTACGGTATTGTCTAGCGTAAACTTTTTATAGCTAACTGCGGCATTCATTTTTACTTTTAAATAATTTAAAGTTTCTGTAGCTTGTACCGGTTTTGAGTTTTCATCAAAATAGGTATAGTTATCAATTAAATTATAACTGGCTTTTACACTTCCCCATTTAGGATATTTAAATTCAATACCAACAAGTGAAATATTTTCATTGTTAAAGTTGTTTTGCCAATTGTAATCTATATAATCACTTTGATACAATAGCGTATTAAAATCGGGCGTTTTTGAAGTTAATTCGGCAAATCCTTTAACGCTATAAGTACTATCTTTTTTAAACATAGCATTTGCTTTAATAGAACTACCTGTTAAATCTCCAGTGATGATTGAGCTGGCATCAGCATTTAAATAAATAGTTCCAAACTTTATTTTCCAATCTGCACCTGCAGCAATTGCATTTCCTTTTAATTTATCAGGAATAGTTTGATTGTCATAATATAGTATGCTGTTGTAGTGGTAGTTATAGGTGAAATACGTTGCTTTAACTTTTAGTTCACCTGTATATGGTGAATTTATTTGAAGATAAAATTGATTATTTGATTTCTGATAGGAAGTATGATCAGAAATAGAGGCGCCAAAAGCCTCTCCAAAAATAGGTGTTATTGAAACTTGTTTAAAACGATAATTTTTGGTTTCATACATAAAAGTATGTCCCAATTTAACATCGAGATACGATTTTTTATTTAAGGTTATTAATTGAGTTGAATCCGTTTTAATTTTAGACGCTATTATTAACAGAGAATCAATTTTTACGCTATTTACTTTTTTAATTGAGTCTAGTTTGGTAATGCTTAAGGAATCGGTTTTTACATTCTTTTTAGTTGGAATGGCATTTTGTTTAGTAGTTGAAGTTTTTATATTTAAGATGGGTTTTTTTCGTTTTTTTGAAACCTTTCCTTTGGTTTTTTTCTTAGAAGCAACAGTATCTTTTTTTAAATTCTCAATTTGCTTAATAACACTATTGTATTTTTTTATCTTGTTTAAAATAACAGTATTGTGTTTTTTTATATTGCCATTTTTGGAAAAAACAGTAAGTAGTTGCTCCAAATAATAACGTTTTCCTTCTAACAAATTTTCAGTATCAATAAAATTTACATCTAATCTTGCCCTATCAATATAACTAGGGTCATTACTTTCAAAATTTATGATAGATTCTTCCGTTAATCCTCCATTTTCATTATTTGTTAAATCAAATGATGAAAAATGACCTCTTGCAAAATATTTTTTATTTTTTGTGTGGTAATTAAAAGTACTTCTAAAATTCCCGTGGCTTGCCAAGGTATTTCTATATTTACCCAATGATCGGAGTCCCTTATAAGCTAAAGAAAAATTAAATTGTTTGGAAGTATTCATTGTTAAAAATGCGTCTAAAACCTGACCTTGTTCTAACCCACTTCTATATAATATTTCTGAAGTTGGGGTAGGTACATCGTAATAGTAAATATCTTCAATTTTATAGTAATTAAATTGTTTGGCATTTGCACCAATTGTTGGGAATAAAGACTTGTTTTGGAAGCTATATCCTAGTTTATTAAAAGTTTGTCCTTGATTGTGAAATGGCAATAATTCAAAATTATCTTTTCGAAGATAATTAAATTTATAATACTTTTTTAACGTTAATGTAGTATCAACAAGCGTGGTATCGTTATTAATTGAAATAATTTTATAATCGGTATATTTTGTTAAACCATCTAATTTAATTTGTACTTCCTCATTAAATGAAGTGGTGTCATTTTCAAATAACCTTCCTTCCGCTCCTGATAATAATTTTCTTTGTGCAGACACGTTAAAGATAAAAAAGGTTAAGAGTAGTACAAAAAATATTTTTTTCATAAGAAACATTAAGATAAGATGCAAAGGTAAAATATTTGAACGAAATGTAGCTTACTAAATTGCAGATACCAATTTAAATAATAAAAATAAATTTAATGTATTTAATAAAAGTAGTTGGTTTGAGAATTAATTTTAATTTTGTGTGTTGTTTTTAATTTATGGGACTAAAAAAACAGTATTTAAAAAATAAAATTGAAGTTGGTACAGATGAGGCAGGGAGAGGTTGTTTGGCTGGCCCTGTGGTTGCTGCAGCTGTTATTTTACCTGAAAACTTTGAACACCCGTTGTTAAATGATTCAAAACAACTGACTGAAAAACAGCGTAATTTGTTACGCCCATTTATTGAAGAAAATGCAGTAGCTTTTAAAGTCTCGTATGTTTTTGAAGATACCATTGATGAAATAAATATTTTACAGGCATCTATTTTGGCAATGCATAAAGCCATTGAAAAACTACAAATAACACCCGAGCATATCATTGTTGATGGTAATAAGTTTAAACCTTATAAAAACATAGCACACACAACAATTGTAAAAGGTGATGCTAAATTTATGAGTATTGCAGCAGCCTCGGTATTGGCAAAAACGTATAGAGATGCGTTTATGCAAAAATTGGATAAAGAATTTCCTCAGTATTTTTGGAAAAAGAATAAAGGCTACCCAACCAAGCAACATAGAAATGCTATTCGAGAGTTTGGGGTTACCAATTATCATAGAAAATCGTTTAAATTATTACCCGAACAGTTAAAATTAGATTTATAATTAGTCTAAATAATCATCTTAAAATAATACATTTGCGTTTGTTAAAAATGTAACTGATGATTAAAAGAAACCGAGCGACAATCTCTAAATTTATTATCCATAAAGTAGGCAATAAGTTTAATAGTGCTACCAATATTTTTTCAGAAAATGTAATCACTTTTGATGAAGAAAGTTATGAGTTGATGAAACCTTTTTTATTGAAACCCTTTGGAAATGTAGCTGAAAGTTTTCGCTTCAATCACCATGCAAATATTGAATTAAACGAAATTAATAGCTATTCATCACAAATTTTTGAAGACGAATCTACTTTTATTGATGTTTCAAAACATATTGTAAATCACTTGTTTGAACAATCCAATTCTGCTCAAATTAAAATAGGCGATGTTATTATTGCGCTCTTTGAAGACATTGAATATAAAGATATATTAACACAAGCTATAGGGATTTTTAAGATTGAAAATAAAATCAACTTCTTTCAAACCTTTATGGAAAATGACAGTTTAGATGTTTTTGTTCAAAAAGGGATTAGCACCAAAAAATTAGATAAAGGTTGTTTAATAATTAACTCAACAGATACCGAAGGAAAAGTAGTTTTAAGTGTAGATACGAATAATTATGATGCACAATATTGGTTGAATAACTTTTTAAATGTCAAATATGCTGATGATAACAACCAGCATACCCAAAATTACATAGAAATGTGCAAAGACTTTTCAGAAGAAATTATTAAAGAAGATTTTGGTGTTCATGAAAAGAGTAAGTTTTTAGCAAAAACAGTTGACTTTTTTAAAGAAAATGAGTTGGTAAATATCAACGACTTTAAAGAAGTTGTTTTTACTGAAAATGAAGATTTTAAACCGTTGTTTGACGATTATAAAAAACAATTTGAAGCAGTAAATAATGTATTGGTGAGAAATCAATTTGCCGTATCTGATATTGTATTGAAAAAACAGAAGCAAAAAATTAAAACAGAAATTAAACTTGACACCAATATTCAAATTAAATTAGATGTTGATGCACCTGATGCAGCAAGTGAATATTTAGAAAAAGGGTATGATGAAGAGAAAAAAATGAAGTTCTATAAAGTGTATTTTAATGAAGAGGATTAAGTTAGTCTAAAGTAAAAAGTAAAAAGTAAAAAGTGAAATTCACAAAGGTTAAAATTTTAGTTGAGAGTTATATTTTTACTAAAAACTCATCACTCATACTTAAACTCAGCTTCAAATAAATTAGAAAAATGCTTTAAAATTTTAGTTTTTATTTCTTCAAAAGGTATTTTTTTGTTCAATTCAACTTCTAAAGAAGTTACAGCTTTACCTTTAATTCCACATGGAATAATATGGTCAAAATAGCCTAAATCTGTAGTTACGTTTAAAGCAAATCCGTGCATAGTAACCCAACGGCTAGTTCTAACTCCCATGGCACAAATTTTTCGAGCAAACGGAGTTCCAACTCCTAGCCAAACACCAGTTTCGCCTTTACTGCGTTCGCCTTTTAAACCATATTCAGCCAACGTTTTTATAATAACTTCTTCTAAAAATCGTAAATATTTATGAATATCAGTAAAAAAATTATCCAAGTCTAAAATAGGATATCCAATAATTTGACCTGGACCGTGGTATGTTATGTCGCCTCCGCGATTGCTTTTATAAAAAGAAACACCCTTTTCGGCTAATTGTGTTTCGGTGAGTAATAAATTATTAATATCACCACTTTTTCCCAATGTGTATACGTGAGGGTGTTCTACAAATAGAAAATAATTAGGTGTTTTGTGGTTGGTATTGTTTTTTCGATTTTCAATTTTTAATTGAATGGTACTTTGAAAAAGACTTTCTTGATAATCCCAAGTTTCTTTGTAATCATTTAAACCTAAATCCAATAATTTAATTTCTTGCATTAGTTATTGGGATTGTTGTTAATAATTAAAGCTGCAATAACGCCAGGTATCCAACCTAAACATGTCAAGATAAATACGATTATAATAGATCCACAACCTTTATCAATCACGGCTAACGGAGGGAAAATAACACAAAATAAGACTCTTAAGCAACCCATTAATTATTTTTAACAAAGGTCTAAAAAATAAATTTAGGATACAACGTTATAATATAAGTTATAATTAAAATGTATTTTTGTGACACCAATTTAATTATATAATGTGCTATAAATAAATTGAAAAACAGAAAAAAAATTAGATGTCTTATTTTATAGTAAAACCAGTATTAAATGTCTATTGAAGTAAAAAATGTAACTAAATTATATGATGAGCAAAAAGCATTGAATGCTATAAATATTACAATCAAGAAAGGAGAGGTTGTAGGGTTTTTAGGGCCAAATGGTGCGGGTAAATCTACATTAATGAAAATTATTACAGGCTCTATAAATGCTTCAAAAGGTACGGTTTTGGTTAGTGGTTTTGATATTGTGACTCAAAAAATAGAAGCACAAAAAAAAATTGGTTATTTACCTGAGCACAATCCGCTTTATTTGGAAATGTATGTTAAAGAATACTTACAATTCAATGCTTCAATTTATAATATAAACAACAAAGAGGTTGAAAAAATAATTTCTAAAGTTGGTTTAACATCAGAGGCACATAAAAAAATAAGTCAGCTTTCTAAAGGATATCGCCAAAGAGTTGGTTTGGCAGCCGCTTTATTGCACAATCCTGAAGTGTTAATTTTAGATGAACCTACTACAGGTTTAGATCCCAATCAACTAGTTGAAATTAGGAATCTAATAAAAGAGATGGGAAAAGAAAAAACGGTACTGTTTTCAACACATATAATGCAAGAAGTTGAGGCTATATGCAATCGTGTAGTTTTAATAAACAAAGGCAAAATAGTGGCAGACAAGAATTTGAAAGAGTTGAAAAAAAATCAGGAACAGGTTATAGAAGTTGAATTTGATTTTAAAGTTGAAAAACAATTTGTAATGGCTATTCCTCATTTAAAATCAGCAGATAATAGTATTCATACGAGCTGGATTTTAACTTTTGATACTGAAAAGGATATGCGTTCTAAAGTTTTTGATTTTGCACATGAAAACGGACTTAAAATACTAAGTTTAACAACTAAAAATCAAAATTTAGAAAGTTTATTTAGAGCTTTAACTACTTAAAAATGAGTTCCCCTTCGCTTAAAATTTCTACATCAACTATTGGAGGTCTGTTGTACGATATTACATTTCCAACAGAGTGTATGCTACCAGTTAAACTCTCTACAGGAAAAATGATAATATCATTGGAGCTTACATTTTTTACATCAATATTTTGTACTATAAAATTTTTACCTTCAAAGCGAGTATCTCCATCGGTAAAACCTATATCTAAGTTGTTTGAACTACCGTTTATATAGAAGTTAGCAACACCATTACCCCAAATAATAACTTTTTCGTTTTCAATAGTTAAATGCCAGTCTCCAGTGGCTAGAAATTTCTTTTTTTCTCCGGAAGAGCGGAGGTATAACAAAGGGTAGGTAAGTGTTCCATTCGAAATAACACGTTGTTCAGAAGCATTTCTAATGGTGTTAATGTTTGGAGAAGTTACGTGTATTTTTGTTAAGCCGTAATCTCTAAAAATATTACAGGTATTGTTGTTTGTTAAAATTAACTGTTCATTTTCTACTTTAACTTCAATATCAGGCAATAAATTTTTACCAGTCTCAATAACAACCTTTTGAACAGGGCCGTCTGTAATAATTAATTCAACTCTTTTATTGACTAAAATTTTATTAAAAGTATCAACCGTAATTTCCTGTTGTATAATTTCACCAGCGGTTTGCAAACAATTACTTACATTTTCATTGTTACAGCTTATTAGTAAAATAAAACAACTTATGTATGCTAATTTTTTCATTATTTAATTTAAAATTTATATCCAATACCAAATTCAAGAGCCTCTGCTCTAAAGAGATTAACTTTCATTGTAATTTCAGAAAAGAAATGTTTACTGATGTTGTATTTAAACCCAAAACGTTCATAAACCCTACTTACGTATGGAAAAGGGTAATAAAAAGTATATCCGATTTGTGAAATAAAAGCAAAATTATTTTGAATTAGTTCATGTCCAATAAAAATTCCAGCTCTTCTATAATTATTTTCATTATATGTTTTACCTTCGTTTTGGTTGATGTCTTTAATATAATTTTTTAAGAATGTTGCATCAAAAAAATCAATACCAGTTGTAATTGTTGAATAACTGTTTATGTTTTTACTGGCATAAAAAGTAACAGTGTAAAAAGGAAACAAACCACTATTTATTTCCAAAGATTCATTATAGCCACCTCTTAAAATTAAGTTATAATGTACAACAGAAGCCATTTTATTGTTGGAGTTGAGATTTTTTGAAACAGGAATTTTAAGTGTTTTTAGTTTGTAATTTACTCCTAAGTTGAAGGCAACGGTGTTTATACCCAAATTAGGACTTTTAAAACTAATATTTGAAAAATGTATCAAGCTCAAACCGGTATGAAACTCAAAATTACTATTGGTAATGAATTTAAAGTACTGTAATTTTATATAAGCAGACACTAACAATTTTGAACCAAAAGCAACATTTTGAGGGTTATTAATGTAGTTGTAAGGTTTTGTTGTGTAAGCCAAACCAAAAGCAGTTGTAAAGTTTAGTTGATGATCTTTTTTTGGAGTTAAATTATAGGTATAATGCCTATAAGCTCCATAGGCCTCACCTAGAACTGTTGAATTAAAATTTTCATACAAAAAAGTATAGCCTCTTTCAGGATAATTATAGCGAGTATTAAATGTTGAACTTTCAGTGTTTTTAGTATTAAAACTTAACATAAAACCATAAGGATTATTTTGTATAGCATTCTTTAATTTTTTATCGTGTTCAATAAGTTTACCATAAAAAAAATCTGTTTGTAAATAAGAATTACTATTGATAAAATTTTGAGAAAAACTCAAAATACTGTAAAGAAATATAAAAAAAAGGAGGGCGTAATTTTTCATAAATATAACTTATAACCTAATACCTACACCAAATTCAACAGTTTCAGCATTTGCAGCATGTGCTTTCAGCCTAACAGAGGCAAACCATTTTTGGTTAAAATACCTTTTCAAACCTAATGTTTCATAAATTCTTCCGTAATATTCAAAAGGATATTTCACATAATACCCTAATTGTGATTCTATAGAAATTTTATTAATAAATAATTCATGACCAATAAAAACACCAATTCTTGAAAAACTAGTTGTTTCTTTTAGGTTGGTATGTGGTATGGTTAAGTTTAAATTGTAATACTCCTTCAGAATAGGTGAAATATATATTTCAGCACCAAATTGGATAGCAGATTTTCTATTCAATCGTTTATCAGCGTAAGCAGATACTACATAAAAAGGTTTAACGCCGCTACCAATTATTTCAGCTTCATTAACACCACCTCTAATGGCAAAATTAAATTTAATAGGCTCTTTAAAATACTTACTTTCTGTAGAAGGTATATAATTTATAGGTTGTTCTTCAGGAGTTAAATCGTAATTTAGTCCTAAAGCAAATGCCCAAATATTAACACCTGAATTAGGAGATTTAATATTTGAATTTGAGGCATGAACAAAAGTTAGTCCGGCATTCACACCCAAATTACTCAATAAATGTTCTCTTTGAAAATACAATTTGAAATAGGTACTTGAATTTAAGGAACTTCCAAAAGCGGTATTTTTATTGTTAGTTTCTTTATCATATGGATTTGTGTTGTATGCCAAGCCAATTCCCGCTCTAAAAATTAGTTGATTTTTTGCTTCTCTATTGAAAAAATAGAAATTATAATGCCCATAAATGGAATACAATTTTCCTAAAATTTCTGAATGGTAATCTTGATATCCAATAGAATACCCAAAATCAGGGTAATTATAACGTTCTTGCCAAGCTTCTTCTCCAAAAGACCTTTTGTTAAAACTTATAAAAACACCTGTTGGGTGTCCTTGTAGAAAAGCATACGCATCAGGATTGTGAGCAATAATGTTTCCATACAAATAATCAGTTTGAATGTAAGAAGATGTTGATTGGCTGAAACAAATAGCGATATTAAAAAATAAAATTACAACTAGTATTTTTCTCATAAACAATTTATTTTTAATTGAGTTTAAAACGTATTTCTTCATGCTCTAACATTTTTAAAAACTCATTATCTACTTTTACCTTGGTAGACCTACTGTGTAAATTTAATTTCATTTTTTCAGTTAAATCATAAACTAAAAAATCTAAGGGAACCGATCCCTCATTTTCTTTTAGGAGTTTGTTTAGTTTCTGAATTGATTCTTCATTTATTTTATTTATATCTAATTGAAGGGTTATTTTTTTAGATTGTTTTTCTAATACATCTTGTAAAATTTGAATATCTAAAAAATTTATTCTTGGATCACTTTTTTTACCTTCTTTGTTAATCCAGCCCGGACTAATATTTACTTTAATTTGACGAAATTCATTTTCAATCAGAAAAGGCCTGAATTTTAAATAACTTTCTTTAAAAATTCTAAATTCATGGCTATCGTTATAATCTACAACAACAAAAGAAGCCCATTTATTGCCATTTTGAGAAGTTTTGTGTTGAACATTTGATAAAATTCCAGAAAAAGTGAAATTAGCACCTACGTATTTAGATAGGTCTTCTTTAAAAACGGATACAGATGTATTGCTAAAAAATTTCACTTCATTTTTAAAATCATCTAATGGATGTCCGGAAATATAAATACCAACCATTTCTTTTTCTTTCGATAATTCTTCCATCATTCCCCATTTTTCAGCAGCGGGTATTTCAGGTTCTGAAAATTGAATTTCTGAAGCTTCGCCAAACATAGATATTTGTGCTGAGTTTTTATTTTCTTGATATTTATTTCCAAATCGAATGGCTCTTTCAATAAAAGTAACACCTTTTTCATCTAATTGATAGTATTGAGCACGATGCACATTTTTAAAAGAATCTAGGGCACCTGCCATTACCAAACCATCAATTGCTCTCTTATTTGCAGCTCGTAAATCGACACGTTTGGTTATATCGAAAATAGAAGTATAAGGCCCATTTTTTTTACGCTCTTTTACAATAGCTTCAACAGCAGATGCTCCAACACCTTTTATGGCTCCCATTCCAAACCGAATAGCACCTTCTTTGTTTACGGCAAATTTTAGATACGATTCGTTAATGTCTGGTCCAAGGACTTGAATTCCAGCACGTTTACATTCTTCCATGAAAAAGGTTACCTGCTTAATGTCACTCATATTATTAGATAGCACAGAAGCCATATATTCAGCAGGGTAATGTGCTTTTAAATAAGCTGTTTGATAGGCGATATATGCATAACAAGTAGAATGAGATTTATTAAATGCATAAGCAGCAAAAGCTTCCCAGTCTTTCCAAATTTTTTCTAAAATTTCTTCTGGGTGGTTATTTGCTTTTCCTCCCTTGATAAACTTAGGCTTTAACTCTGTAAGCATTGAGAATATCTTTTTCCCCATTGCTTTACGCAATTTATCAGCTTCACCTTTGGTAAAACCTGCTATTTTTTGAGAAAGTAACATTACTTGCTCTTGATATACAGTAACACCGTAGGTTTCTTTTAAATACTCTTCCATTTCAGGTAAATCATATTCAATGGCTTCCTCACCGTGTTTACGCATAATAAACAATGGTATGTATTCCATTGGTCCTGGTCTGTAGAGTGCATTCATTGCAATTAAATCGGCAAACTCAGTAGGTTTTAAGGCTTTCATATGCTTTTGCATACCGGGAGATTCATATTGAAAAACGCCTACTGTTTCTCCCTTTTGAAATAGTTCGTACGTTTTAGGGTCGTCTAAAGGGAAATCATCTGGAATTAATTCTACACCGTGAATTGCTTTTATAATTTTTACAGCATCTTTAATAAGCGTTAAGGTTTTTAATCCCAAGAAATCCATTTTTAGTAACCCTGCATCTTCAACTACATTATTGTCAAACTGAGTAACATACATGTTGCTGTCTTTGGCAGTGGCAACGGGAACTAGGTTGGTTATTTCTTCAGGTGTAATAATAACACCACAAGCATGAGTTCCAGTATTTCTTACTGATCCTTCTAGCGCAATGGCCTGTTTAATGGTTATTGCTTCAAGATTATCACCTTCAGCAATGGTTTTTAATTCACTAATGTTATCAAATTCTTCAGATCTTAAACTTTTAACTTTTGCTTTGCTTTTTTCATCTTCACCAAAAATATGTTGTAATTTTATCAATGGTATTAATTTAGCAATTCTATCTGCATCAGATAAAGGTAAATCTAGTGCACGTGCAGTATCTCTTATTGAAGATTTAGCAGCCATAGTACCGTAGGTAATAATTTGAGCTACCTGACTTGCACCGTATTTGTTAATCACAAAATCAATTACTTTTTGTCTGCCTTCATCATCAAAATCAATATCAATATCGGGTAATGAAACACGATCAGGATTTAAGAAACGCTCAAAAAGTAAGTTGTATTTTATAGGGTCAATATTGGTAATCCATAAGCAATAGGCAACGGCAGAACCAGCAGCGGATCCCCTTCCTGGCCCTACAGAAACACCCATTTTACGAGCTTCTAAAATAAAATCCCAAACAATTAGAAAATAACCTGGATAACCTGTCATTTCAATAATAGATAGTTCGAAATCTAATCGTTCTTGAATGTTTTTGTCTAATTTTTCACCATATCGTTTTTTGGCACCTTCAAAAGTTAAATATTTTAAGTAGGCATTTTCACCACGTACGCCACCATCAATAGTGTCTTGAGGGTTGGCAAAGCGTTCGGGAATATCAAATTTAGGTAGTAATACATCTCGCTTTAAGGTATAAATCTCAATTTTATCTACAATTTCTTGAATATTTGAAATGGCTTCTGGTAAATTAGCGAACAAATTTTTCATTTGTTCTTGGGTTTTAAAGTAGTATTCATTATTAGGCAATCCATACCTATATCCCCTTCCTTTACCTTTTGGAGTTGCTACTTTTTCTCCATTTTTGACACATAATAAAATGTCATGGGCTTCAGCTTCTTCTTCGTTTGTATAAAAAGTATTATTAGTTGCAACTAATTTTACATGGTGTTTTTTTGAAAATTGTATTAAGGTCTTATTTACATGATTTTCCTCTTCTTGGTTATGACGCATTACTTCTAAATAAAAATCATCTCCAAATTGTTCTTTCCACCAAAGTAAGGCTTCTTCTGCCTGTTTCTCTCCAATATTTAATATCTTATTGGGTATTTCACCGAGTAAATTTCCTGAGAGGACAATTAAATCTTCTTTGTATTTTTCAATAATATTTCTGTCTATTCTTGGAACATAATAAAATCCCTCAGTATGAGAAAAAGAAGACATTTTAGCCAAATTATGATAGCCATTTTTATTTTTTGCAAGAAAAACTACTTGGTAGCCATTGTCTTTATGCGTTTTATCAGTATGATTTTCACAAACATTAAATTCACAACCTAAGATAGGTTTAAATAATGTTTTAGGTTCTTTAGTAGCAAATGATAAATCTATTTCTTCTTTATTAGTTTCACTAATTTCACTGACTTCTTTTTTGTCAATTTCCAGAAGTGCTTTTTTAGCATCTTCTATTTTTTTATTATAAGCTATTTTATCTTTGTTAGAATTTAATGCTTCTTCAATAAAATAAAAGGCACCCATCATATTTCCAGTATCAGTTAAGGCTACCGCAGGCATGTTGTATTTTATTGCGGAATTTATAAGATTACTAACACTTGATGTAGATTGTAAAACAGAAAATTGTGAGTGGCAATGTAAATGCGAAAAGTTAACATCTTGAAGTTCTTTAATGGTATCACTTAAACTCTCATGGGTTTCAGCTTCCGTTTCAAGGGCGATTTTTTTTAATTTTTCACTTTCTTTTTTGAGGTTTACATGTTTTAAACCAATAACAGCTATAGTTGTTGGATTTTTAGTGTCGAATATTTGAAAATAATCATTGGGAACATCTAGTTGTTCAACAGTATAATTTCGTAGCCTAATTAATTCAAAAAAGCAACGTGTGGTAGCTTCAACATCGGCAGTTGCATTATGGGCTTCACTAAAAGGAGTATTGAATAAGTGTTGGTGTAATTCGGTTAAGGTTGGCAGTTTAAACTTTCCATACCTACCGCCAGGAATTTGACATAAACTAGCTGTTTTTTCCGTACAGGTATCTAAAATAGGTAGTTGATTTAGGTTTGTTTGAATTCCTTTTCTGTGAAACTCGCACCCCATAATGTTTAAATCAAACGTTACATTTTGACCAACTACGAATTTTGATTTTGAAAGTGCTTTATTAAAAAAATATAAAACCTTTTCTAAATCTTCTCCTTTTTCTTGAGCTAATTGGGTTGAAATACCGTGAATTTGTTCAGCATCGTAAGGAATATTGTAATCTTCAGGTATTATTAAAAAATCTTGTTGTTCAATTAACTCTCCGTACAAGTCGTGCAGTTGCCACGCAATTTGAACACATCTTGGCCAATTATCGGTATCGGTAATTGGAGCATTCCATTTTTTTGGTAAACCAGTGGTTTCTGTGTCAAATATTAAAAACATGTACTAGAATATTTTGTGAAAGTATGAGATTTTAAAAGTATGAATTTAAAATATTTTACAATTCTTAACCATCGCTTTTTTATTAACAAATTTAATTTAGTTTTAGTATTGAGTTAATTTTTGTTGAACTAATTGATATTCAGGTTATGGGCTTGTTAATTACGGTATTTTTAAAAGTCTTCAGTTCGCTGTAAAATAAGCTAAAATATAATGTGTTTAATTAAAAATATCTCACTATATTTGCGCACTTAATTAATAACCAAGGTTTCGTACCTTAAAATTTTAAACAAATGCCAGTAAAAATTAGATTACAAAGACACGGTAAAAAAGGAAAACCATTTTATTGGATAGTGGCTGCAGATGCACGCGCTAAAAGAGATGGTAAGTATTTAGAAAAAATTGGGACTTATAATCCTAATACAAATCCTGCTTCTATTGATTTAGATGTTGATGGAGCCGTGAAATGGTTGCAAAATGGTGCACAACCAACTGATACAGCAAAAGCAATTTTATCTTATAAAGGAGCGATGTTGAAAAATCACTTAGTAGGAGGTGTTAGAAAAGGTGCTTTAACAGAAGAACAAGCTGAGGAAAAATTTCAAGCTTGGGTAACTGAAAAAGAAGCAAAACTTACTGCTAAAAAAGAAGGTTTATCAAAAGTTCAAGCAGAAGCAAAAGCAGCAGCATTAGCTACTGAAATAAAGATAAATGAAGAGCGATTAGCTGCAGTTCAAGAAGTTGAAAATGCTGCAATTAAAGCTGAGGCTGATGCAAAAGCAGCAGAAAAAGCAGCAACCGAAAAAGTTGAAGAGGAAGCTCCTCAAACAATTGACGATGCACAAGCTGCTGCAACTGAAGAAGGAAAAGCAGAGTAATTTATTGTTACGAAAATGCGTAAAGAAGATTGTTTTTATTTAGGCAAAATCGTACGAAAACATAGTTTTAGAGGTGAAGTAGTTGTTAAATTAGACACTGACGAACCTGAATTGTATAAAAATTTGGAATCAGTATTTATTGCTTTAGGCAATGATTTGGTTCCATTTTTTATTGAAAAAAGTTTACTGCAAAAAGGAAATCAATTACGTGTTCAGTTTGAAGATATAGCAAATGAAGATGATGCCAATACAATTATGGGAGCAGCATTGTATTTACCACTTGAGTTTCTTCCAAAACTTACAGGAAATAAATTTTACTACCATGAAATTGTAAATTTTGATATTGAAGATATTAACTTTGGTTATATAGGTGTAATTACGGGAGTTAATGATTCTACTGCACAGCCATTATTTGAAGTAAATGCAAATGGGTCAACTATTTTTATTCCAATGATTGACCATTTTATTGAAAAAGTAGATAGAGAAAATCGTACAATTCTAGTAAAAACACCTGAGGGCTTAATTGATTTATACTTAAATCAATAAAAATTAGAGAGGTGGCCGAGTGGTCGAAGGCGCACGCCTGGAAAGTGTGTATACGGCAACGTATCGAGGGTTCGAATCCCTTCCTCTCTGCAATAATACACCCAAAAAATAACAAAAGCCTATAAATATTATGTTTATAGGCTTTTTTTATTTGATAAAATATCAAATTATATCATTAAATATGGTATAAAAAGGGGCTAATTCGGGGTCAGTAAAAAATGAATATCAACTGACCCCGAATACTTCTGTAGATGCTGAAAAATATAGTGTTTCAAATTATTTTTGACTTATATTTTGTATATTTATATACTTAAAAATTGCAAAAATTATGAAAAATTCAATTTCACTACTATTTTATATCAAAAGAGCCAAATTTGATAGAAATAATAAGGCTAATATTTACCTTAGAATCACGGTAAATGGAAAACGTGCTGAATTTAGTATAAATAGAAAGGTAAATCTAGAAAAATGGAATTCTGAAGCTAATAAGGTAAAAGGATTTTCTAAAGAGGCACAGGAAATTAATCAGTATATTGATTTAATTTCAAATAAAATCTATAAAATACATCAACATTTCATTGATGAAAATAAATCATTCACTTCTTTAAATGTTCGAGATGTTTATTTAGGCAAACACAAGAATGAGAAGATGCTTTTAAAAATATTTCAGGATCATAATAATCAAGTTGAAAAATTAATTGGTAAGGAGTTTGCAAAAGGTACGGCTCTGCGGTATCGTACTGCAAAAAGCCATGTAGAAGACTTTATAAAATTTGAGTATAAATTAAATGATATTCCAGTTAATGAGGTGGATCATAAGTTTATTACAGGTTTAGAATATTATTTAAAAACGGAGAGGGATTGTGCTCACAATACAACAATAAAATACATTACCAATTTTAAAAAAGTAATAAGAATCGCTTATGCAAATGGTTGGATACTGAAGGATCCATTTTTCAATTGGAAGGCTAGATTAAAAACAGTTGATAGAGAATTTTTATCTGAAAATGAAATTCAAAATATGATTGAAAAGGAATTTAGCATTCCACGTTTAGATCAGGTTAGAGATATATTTATATTCAGTTGTTTTACTGGTTTAGCTTATGCCGATGTAAAAAAACTTTCAAAAGAAAATATAGTTCTTGGTATTGATGGAGACCAGTGGATTAAAACAAAAAGAACCAAAACAAACACAATAAGTAATATCCCGATTTTGCCAACTGTAGCTACTATAATTGAGAAGTATGAAAATCATAAAGAAGCTTTAAATAGGAATAAATTACTTCCGGTACTTAGCAAT
Source organism: Lutibacter sp. (assembly GCA_021647265.1). Taxonomy (GTDB): domain Bacteria; phylum Bacteroidota; class Bacteroidia; order Flavobacteriales; family Flavobacteriaceae; genus Lutibacter. The sequence goes on along the minus strand of JAKIVA010000024.1, from coordinate 4,261 downwards.
CAAAAAATGAATGCATATTTAAAAGAAATAGGTGCTATCTGTGGTATCACAAAAAATCTAACTTTTCATTTAGCACGTCATACTTTTGCTACAACAGTGACATTAACAAATGGAGTTTCAATTGAATCTGTGAGTAAAATGTTAGGCCATAAATCGTTAAAAACCACACAGCACTATGCTAAAATTTTAGACAAAAAAGTGAGCTATGATATGAATTTACTTAAGGAGAAACTTAAACTTAAGGGAAACTCTAATAATCAAAACTTACAGTCAAGTTAGTTGCTATGTAAACTATTTCAAAAACACCAAAGTAGTAAAATCAGTTATTTGAATTTTCAGTATAGGGTGTTTTATTTCAAATTTAATTTTACGGTTTAACCGTAATAGTATTTCTAAAAGTAAGGATATTTTTAAAGAATACAATAAACGTTTTATAATAAAATGCTATATTCTTCAAAAAAATACAAATATGTTATTGTAGATTCTCAAATAGATGCTATAAATAAATTACAGCAACTACTTACAAAATATTCTAATTATAGTTGTGTAGGAATTGCAAGAAACAGAGAAGATGCAATTAACTTAATTATAGATCAATTACCACACCTTGTCTTTTTTGATACGGAACTAACGGTTGGAATTACAAAACAATCTTCTTTCACAATAATCCCTGAAGTATACCAGTTTCTAAAATGGTTACCTCAATTTATTGCAATGAATACTTCTACAGCTCAATCCTATGAAGCTATTAAAAATGGAGTTTTCGATTATATTTTGAAACCATTAAATTATTTTGATTTGAAAAAAACATTAATGAGGTTTGAAAATAAACAACCTGATATTAGATCAATATGTTTAAAATCGTTTACTGAATATAGATTTTTATTAGTGGATGATATTGTCTATTTAAAAGCTGATAACAATACTACAGATTTTTATTTAAAAGATGGAACAATGGTTACTTCCTTCAAAACATTAAAAACCTTTGAAACAAACTTACCTAAGATATTTACTCGTATCCATAAGAGTTATATGATTAACATCAAATACATCACAAAAATTCACTTTAGTAAATTTCAATGTTCTTTAAAATATACAAATACCCTAGTTCCTTTTTCAAAATCACTTAAATCCAAAATGGTAGAAATTAAAAACTTATGGTCAAATGGAAACTTTGATAGCTACCCACAGCAAATAAAGCTTACTTAAGAATTAAATAGAATAGCCATTCACCATTCAAATTAGTTAATACACTATTCCAATAGGGATATGTACAAAACGCATATTAAAATTGTATTTAAAATTAGGGTTAATACTTAATTTTGAATTGTACAAATTGATTAATTAATCATTTTCAATTGAATAAATGAAGCTTCAAAAAGGTGTAGAATAAAAAGAGTAAACCAATTAGGGAAAATTAGTCTACCATTCAAATTCTGCTTAAAAATCAATGAGTTCCCACATTGATTAGTTCAAGTTTTCCAAAGTGCTATTGCTACCCATTTAAATAAATGGGAGGGGAAACTATTGTCTAATTTTTAAACTAATAAATAATGAAATTAATACGTTTAATACCAGTTTTATTACTTTGTAGTAACCTTTTTATATCCTGTAATGATACCGAAACAGATGAAGAATTACAAATGTTAATAGATAACCAAGAAATTGTTGCTGATGATTCAGGAGGTGATATAAATCCACCATCGCCCCCCCCTCCGCCTCCAGGCTCATAGAATAGTTAACAAAAACCTTGTAACTCAAGGTTTTTGTTAATAAAAAAATAGAACTAATTAATTTAATTTAACGTATTTTGTATTAAAATAGCTGTTAAATGATTCGTTGTTTTATAATAATTCTTCTTTTTTTTGTTACTAGTTGTTCAAAAAATACAGTAACATATAAAACCAGTACTTTTAATAATAAATTAGATAGTCTTTTCTCATTGTCTGATAATGATACTCTACGAATTAAAGCATTAATAAAAGCTAAAATTTTAATTAATAAACTTGAAAATGACTCTCTAAAAATTAACTCAGCATTAAAGTTAGGATACAAGTATTTAATATATGGTCATCTAAATGAATTTAAAAAAGTAAATCTAAATATTCTAAATACTACTTTTATTAAAAACGATTCTTTAAGCTATGCTTTGGCAAATGAATATTTTGGTTATTATTATCAGTTAAAATATAAACCAGATAGTTCATTTTATTTTTACAACAAAGCTCTTGATACTTATAATTATATAAATGATGAGTTGAACTCAGGTAGAATGTTATTGAGCATGGCAACTATTCAAGAAAGGATAAAAGATTATACAGGTAGCGAGATAAATACGATTAAGTCAATCTCTAAATTAAAGAATAGTACACAATATCAAAATTTATATTTAGCTTATAATAACCTCGCAGTAGTTTACAATAAATTAGGTAGATATAACTTAGCCATTGAAAACCATCAAAATGCCATCAAATTTTTACAAAGGCTAGACAATAAATATCTTAAAGCAATGTCTTTAAATAATATAGGTTGGGTATATAGTATGAAAAATGATTATAGAGAATCTATTAAGTACTATAGTAGAGCTTTAGAAATGGAATACCTATTTAATTCTAGACCTCTAATATATGCTACATTAATTGACAATTTAGCTTATTCAAAATTTAAATTGAATCAGTTTGAGGAGCTTCCGAATCTTTTCTATAAATCATTAAGAATTAGAGATAGTCTAAATATTAAAGATGGACAAGTAATAAGTAATATTCATATATCAGAATACTTTCAATCAATACATGACACTTTAAAAGCTATTCAATACCTCACTACTTCAAAAACAATTGCCAAAAAATCAAATTATAATAAAGGTTTATTAGAATCCTACCTCCTCCTTTCAAAACTAGAACCTACTGAAAAAGCTAAAGAATACTTGTTAAAATACATTCAACTATCGGATAGTTTGCAACAAGCAGAAAGAATTATTCGTGAAAAATTCACACGTATTGCCTATGAGACAGATGAAATAACTAAAGAAAATAAAGATATTTCAAAAAAGAATTGGCTTTTAACAATTTCTTTAATAATTGGTGGTGCTTTTTCTTCACTTGTGTTTATTTATCTTAGGCAGCGTTCAAAAAATAAAGAGCTAGAATTAAATAAAAAACAAGAAGAAGCCAATGTAGAGATTTATAATCTAATGCTTTCTCAGCAATCAAAATTTCAAGAAGGAAGTAATAAAGAAAAAGAACGAATCGCAGAAGAATTACACGATGGTATTCTTGGTCGTTTATTTGGGACTAGATTAAGTTTAGATAGCCTAAATGAAGGTACAACAGAAAAAGAGATTAAAGAGCGTGAAGAATATATTGAAGAGATACAAATAATAGAAGGAGATATTCGGAAAATTTCACACAATCTTAAAACAAGTTTGTTTAATTCTAATACTAGTTTTAAAAAGTTAGTGGAGCAATTAATAGCTAAGCAAAGTAAAATAGGTAATTTTGAATGTGAATTAAATTTTAATAACTTAATGTACTGGGAAAAGGTATCAAATAGTATTAAAATTAATTGTTATAGAATACTACAAGAATCACTTCAAAATATTAATAAGTATGCCGAAGCAACTGAAGTGAAAATTGAATTTTATAAAGAGGCGGAAAATCTGGCACTTACTATTAAAGATAATGGTGTTGGGTTTAACACCAAAGTGAAAAATAAGGGAATAGGCCAAAAAAATATATTATCTAGAGTGAAATCTATAAATGGCAAGGTTGAATTTATATCAAGTCAAGGTAACGGAACAGAGATAATAATAAAAATTTTGCTGTAAATTAAATTAATAAGTTATGAAATTAAATAAGTTCTTCACATTCGGATTATTCGCTTTACTTATTTCGGTAATGCTAGTTTCGTGTCGAAAGAAAGAGGATACTGTTGCTGTTATTCGTGTATTGGACGCAAGTAGTCAAGCTGTAGTAGGTGCAACTGTTATTGTTTATGGACAATCAACAACAAATCAGCCTGCGAGTGTTGTTCTTTATGATACGACAATTACAAATTCAGCAGGAGAAGCCATTTTTAACTTCGATGAAGTCTATCAATTAGGTCAAGCTGGAGTAGCAGTGTTAAATATTGACGTTACCAATGGATCGCTAACTGGAGAAGGGATTATTAAAGTTGAACAAGAAACGACGACTACAGAAACTGTTTTCGTTCAATAGCAAAGATGCTGAAAAAGGAAGAGGGTGTCGGACTTATGTTCGGC
>JAKIVA010000023.1 GCA_021647265.1 Lutibacter sp. | reverse complement strand
TATGCCAATTAGAAATTGGGGGATTATTCTCAATCAGTTCTTAACAATATATGACAAAAGGGTCAGACTTTAATTAAAAAATCTAACCCAAGTTATTTTAACTTACACACTTTTTAGGATAGTGTCATAAAAAAGGCTGTTTCAAATAGCAATTATACTTGTTATTTTGAACAAAGTGAAAAATCTCAATATTTTGATATACAGATTATCTAATTTTAAGAATATTCTTCATTTACACTCAGAACCACACTATTAGACGGCCTCTTTTATTGATACATTTTGCTTCTCAGTTCTTTAAGTTTAGGATCTTCTAGGTATTCATCAAAAGTTGAATATCTATCTATTACACCTTTAGGAGTTATTTCTATAATTCTATTCGCAACGGTATGGGCAAATTCGTGGTCATGAGTAGTAAACAATACCGTTCCTTTAAAGTTTTTTAATGAATTATTAAATGCTTGAATGGACTCTAAATCTAAATGGTTTGTTGGTTCATCCAACATTAAAACATTTGCTCTAATCATCATCATTCTTGACAACATACAACGTACTTTTTCTCCTCCAGATAGTACATTACATTTTTTTAGAGCTTCTTCTCCACTAAAAATCATTTTCCCAAGAAATCCTCTTAAATACACTTCTTCACGTTCTTCTTCGGTTTTAGCATATTGCCGTAACCAATCAACCAAATTTAAATTAGTATCTTTAAAAAACGCCGCATTATCTAGGGGTAAATATGACTGGCTTGTAGTAACACCCCATTGAAATTTTCCTGCATCGGCTTTTATATGCCCATTCAAAATCTCATAAAACGTAGTTACAGCTTTTGAATTTTTTGAAATTAAAACTACTTTATCTCCTTTATTTAAATTAAAGTGAATGTCTTTAAATAACACTTCTTCGTCAGTTGATTTTGATAAATGTTCAACATTTAAAATTTGATCTCCGGCCTCTCTCTCACGTTCAAAAATAATTGCTGGATATCTTCGACTTGAAGGTTTTATTTGATTAACATCTAATTTTTCAATCATTTTTTTACGAGATGTTGCTTGTTTAGATTTTGCAACGTTGGCTGAAAAACGACGAATAAACTCTTCTAACTCTTTCTTTTTATCTTCTGCTTTTTTATTTTGCTGAGCACGTTGTTTTGCTGCTAGCTGGCTAGATTCATACCAAAAAGTATAATTTCCTGAAAAGTGATTAATTTTGCCAAAATCAATGTCAGAAATATGTGTACAAACAGCATCTAAAAAGTGACGGTCATGCGATACTACAATTACAGTATTATCATAGTTAGCCAAAAAATTCTCCAACCAACCAATAGTTTCAAAATCTAAATCATTAGTAGGTTCATCCATAATTAAAACATCTGGATTTCCAAACAATGCTTGAGCTAGTAATACACGTACCTTAGCCTTTCCATCTAACTCACTCATTAATGTGTAGTGCAAATTTTCTTTTATTCCTAATGAAGATAACAATGTTGCCGCTTCACTTTCAGCATTCCAACCTCCCATTTCTTCAAACTCTACACCCAATTCTCCTACTTTATTACCATCTTCTTCAGAAAAATCTTCTTTTGCGTAAATAGCATCCATTTCTTTTTTAATATCAAATAACTTTTTGTTACCCAACATAACAGTATCTAAAACCTGATAGTTATCAAAAGCATAGTGATCTTGTGAAAGAACAGACATACGTTTTCCTGGTTCTAAATGTATTTGTCCAGATGTTGGATCTATTTGACCTGAAATAATTTTTAAAAAAGTTGATTTCCCTGAACCATTGGCTCCAATGATCCCGTAACAATTTCCTTGTGTAAATTTTGTATTTACTTCGTCAAACAAAACCCGTTTCCCGAATTGAACAGACAAATTTGATACTGAAAGCATGCTGTATTTTATTTAAAATTTTTGCAAAAGTAGTAAATTAGATTCACTAAAAAATATTTAATTTAAAGTTAATTCTCACCTATTTTAAAATACCTTTTTTATATTTAACATCTCGTTAACAAGCTAACGTATAAGTTGTGTGTATTTTTGTGTCAACTCGTTTCCAAATGAAATATATTATAAGTACTATATTACTAATTTTAATCTTTAGTTGTAAAACAACTGAAAAATATAATTCTGAAATTTATTTTGGAGGAGAAATTATCAATCCTAAATCAAATTATGTTTTATTTTTAAAAGATAATAAAGTAATTGACACATTACCTCTTGATAAAAACAACCGTTTTTTTAATAAGTATGAATCATTGAAAGAAGGTTTATATACATTTATACACGGCAATGAATTTCAATATATCTATTTAGAACCTGCTGATAGTGTATTGGTGAGATTAAATACTTGGGATTTTGATGAATCACTTGTATATAGCGGAAAAGGAAGTGATAAAAATGAATTTTTAATCAATCTTTTTTTACAAAATGGGAAAGAAGAAAAAGAAATGTATAAATATTTCAGTCTATCAGAAGCTGATTTTCAAAAAAAAATAGATTCACTATTAAATAATAGACTCACAATTTATAACGATTTTTCAACCACTCAAACGCATATTTCTGAAGACTTTAAAAAATTAACTACTACAGCAATTAACTTTCCTTTGTACAGGTTGAAGGAAATTTATCCTTATTTTTATAAAAGAGCTCATAACTTAGATGGATTTCCTGAAATATCTGCTAATTTTTACAATTTCAGAAATAATATTGACTTAAATGAAAAAAAATTGGTCTCATTTTATCCTTATCAAAATTATATTATTAGCTATTTATACAACTTAAGTTATCAATTGCAAGAAAAAGACACTACTAAAAATAACATTACAGCCAATATTTTGAATGCTACCATAAAGCATGTTAAATCTGAAGACTTCAAAAATACCTTACTGAAGAAAATTATAATAAATGATTTTTTCAAAAGTAAGTCTACGTGTAGTATTAATAATAAAGCTTTAGATATTTTCTTAGAAAATTGTAGCAATCCATCTTTTGTTAAACATGTTAAAAGTTTGGTAAATGATAGTGAATTTGTTTCTAACGGAAAACCACTTCATAATTTTGAAATTGTTTCTATCAACAATGTTAAAACCACCATTAACAATGTTATAAAAGGATTCAATACTGTTATTTATTTTTGGTCAACAGATTTTATGTCTTCAGATTATCTAGTAAATAGAATCAAATACTTGGAAAATAAATATCCAAATATTTTATTTATTGGCATTAATATGCGCCCTTCTTTAGAAAATATAAAAACAGAACCTCATTTAAAATTATTAGATACTACAAAACAATTTAAATTAACCAAAGATAGTTATGCCAATAACTATTTAACCAGTAAATATCCACGAATAATTATTGTTAATAATAAAGGAATCGTTAAAAATGGCTTTACGTATTTAGACTCAAATAAATTGAGCTTCGAATTAAACAAATTAAAATAAATCATTTTTTCTTCTTTGTATTGAATTTAAGTGTACCTTTGCACGTTTTTAACCGGTTTATAGATGGGCGTCTGTAAATCAATAATTTATACAGAATGTCGACATTTAAAGAACTAGGACTTAATAGCAATATTATTAAGGCCTTAACCGATTTAGGATACGAAAATCCTACAGAAATTCAATTAAAAGCAATTCCTCAAGTTTTAGCCTCAAAAGAGGACTTAAAAGCATTTGCTCAAACAGGTACAGGGAAAACTGCAGCTTTTAGTTTACCCATTTTAGAACAAATTGATACAAAAAGTAAAGATACACAAGCAATTATTTTATCTCCAACTCGTGAATTAGCATTGCAAATTGCAACTAATATCGCTGAGTTTTCAAAATATATTGATGGCTTTAGAACTACCGCAGTTTACGGCGGAACTAATATTGATGAGCAAATAAGAAAACTTAAAAAAGGAGTTCACATTGTAGTGGGTACTCCAGGTAGAACTGTTGATTTAATTAACAGGAAACAGTTGAAGCTTTCAAATGTTAAATGGTTAATTTTAGATGAAGCTGATGAAATGTTAAATATGGGCTTTAAGGACGAGCTAGATAAAATTTTAGCAGTTACACCTAAAGAAAAACAAACATTATTATTTTCTGCAACATTCCCAAAAGAAGTTGAAAATATAGCTAAAAACTATATGCATAAACCTGTAGAAATTACTGCAGGTAAAAAAAATAAAGGAGCTGATCAAGTATCGCATCAATATTATGTTGTTTCAGAAAGAAACAGATATGCTGCTTTAAAAAGAATAGCAGATGTAAATCCTGATATTTATGGAATTATTTTTTGTAGAACTCGTAGAGAAACACAAGAAATAGCTGATAAATTAATAAAAGATGGCTATAATGCCGATTCACTTCACGGAGATTTATCTCAGGCACAACGTGATGGAGTTATGGATAAATTCCGTAAAAAACACCTACAGATTTTAGTTGCAACTGATGTTGCTGCCAGAGGTTTAGATGTGAACGATTTAACACATGTAATTAATCACAAACTACCAGATCAAATTGAATCTTATACGCATCGTAGTGGTAGAACAGGACGTGCGGGAAAAGAAGGTATTTCTATAGCTATTGTTACAGGCCGTGAAAAAGGAAAATTACGTCCCATAGAAAAATTAATTGGCAAAAATTTTGTTAGTACTCCAATCCCTACAGGGAAAGAAATTTGTCAAAATCAGTTATTAAAATTAATTGATAAAGTTCATGATATTGAAATTAACGAAAAAGAAATAAATGATTTTTTACCTTCCATTTACGAAAAGTTAGAAGGTTTAGATCGTGAAGAATTAATTAAACGATTTGTATCATTAGAATTCAACACATTTTTGTCGTACTATCAAAACGCGCCTGATTTAAATGACAGCGATCAAATGAGAGGTAGCTCAGACAACAGAGGAAAACGTAGAAATGATGAAAACATGTCTCGTTTCTTTATCAATATTGGTAGAAAAGACAGATTAAATCCTGCCAGATTAATTGGTTTGATTAATGAACAACAAATTGCAAAAAATATTGAAATAGGACAAATTGAAATCTTAGATACTTTTTCGTTTTTTGAGTTAGACAAAAACTATACCGATGAAACAATTGCCCTTTTTAAGGAGAATGATGTTGATTTTGAGGGTAGAAATGTAAATGTTGAAATTACAGAGAAAAAACGATCTGGAAGAAGCGGCGGAAGAAGAAGTGATGGAGATAGAAAAAGAAGAGACAAAAACTCAAAAGGAGATTTTAGCAAATTTGGACGAAAACGTGCTAATAATAAAAGTTCTTTTGGTTCATCTGATAAAGGTGCTAGAAGAAGAAAAAGATAATATCATAATAAAAAAAGCGGCTTAAAAGCCGCTTTTTTCCCTTACCTTCTTTTTCATCATTCTTTTAAAATATTTAGAGGTAAAATCCACAAATTTTAACTTGTGTTAATGCTATTTCAAACTTTATTTAACAAGTACAAAAGTATAATTCTAAGAATGTATATCGAAATGTATTTTAGTTAACAACAAATTTCCTATGGTGAAATGCATTTTTTTTTAGTAACAGTATTTTCATATATGTAAAAACTGCTAAAAGCGGTCTTTTTTAGAATTAGAATTCTTTAAATGTTTTCTTAATTATAGAAACACAATCTAATAGTTGTTCTTCATTCATAACCAAAGGAGGAGCAAAACGTATAATATTTCCATGAGTTGGCTTGGCTAACAAACCATTATCGCGTAATTTTAAACAAATATCCCAAGCTGTAGAACTATCTTCTGAATCGTTAATAATTATTGCATTTAACAAGCCTTTTCCTCTCACCTGCTTTATCAAACTATTTGAATCAACTAATTTCTGAATTTCACTTCTAAATAAGTTTCCTAATTGGGCTGCATTTCTAGCTAAATCTTCTTCTTTTATAACTTCAAGTGCTGCAATTGCAACAGTAGCAGCTAAAGGATTACCGCCAAAGGTAGAGCCGTGTTGTCCAGGTTTTATAACATTCATTATTGTATTGTTTGCCAGTACCGCTGATACAGGGTAAACTCCTCCACTCAACGCTTTTCCTAAAATTAAAATATCTGGTGTTACGTTTTCATAGTCAACTGCCAATAATTTTCCTGTTCTTGCAATACCTGTTTGAACTTCATCAGCAATAAAAAGAACATCATATTTTTCACACAATGCTTTTGCTTTTGCTAAATACCCTTCAGAAGGAACATAAACTCCAGCCTCACCTTGTATTGGCTCAACCAAAAATCCTGCAATAGTATGAGATGATTTTAATGCAGTTTCTAAAGCTTCCAAATTATCATATTCTATTTTAATAAACCCAGCGGTATAAGGACCAAAGTTTTTACGAGCATCTTCATCATTAGAAAAAGAAATTATAGTTGTTGTTCTTCCATGAAAGTTATTTTTACATACAATTATTTCAGCTTTATTTTCAGCAATACCCTTTTTTTCGTATGCATATTTTCTACACAGCTTAATTGCTGTCTCAACAGCTTCTGCTCCACTATTCATAGGTAATACTTTATCAAACCCAAAATATTGAGTAACATATTCTTCGTACTTACCAAGTATATCATTATAAAAAGCTCTGGAAGTTAGTGTTAAGGTTTGCGCCTGATTTGTTAATGCTTTGATAATTTTAGGGTGGCAATGCCCCTGATTAACAGCTGAATAAGCCGATAAAAAATCATAATACTGCTTACCATCAACATCCCAAACATATACTCCTTCTCCCCTACTCAATACTACAGGCAGCGGATGGTAATTATGAGCACCATATTTTTCTTCTAAACTAATTGCTTGTTCTGATGAGATTTTTTCTGAAATCATTCTTGTAAAAATATTTTAAAATTGAATTTTCTTTCAATTCCTTCTTATGGAGAGAAATCATCCTAGTGGTCAACAAAATTACAAAATATTTTATGATTTCTATTTTATCAAATAGTAATAATAATGTACTAGTTTTAAAAAATTATGTTTTAGTAAAAATTAACTGAATATCCGTAATCCAACATAATGTACGTCACTCTGAACCTGCCAGCAGCAGGTTCAGCATGATGTTGTTCTTTATTATTACTAATTATAGTCAATCAGAAAAATTAATTTTTTAAAACTAGTACATTATAATTGATTTTTTTTAGATAAATTAGCGCTTACAAATTAAATTATAAAAAAATGAAAAAATCAGTATTAGTTTTAGGATTAGCTGCACTATTTTTTGTGAGTTGCGGTGAAAAAAAGAAAGAAGAAAAAATGAAGCCAATGATGCAACAACCTATGATGCAACATAACACAGCTACAGAAAACACCACAGAGGCCAAGGAAGGTGATGCAACAGCAAGTACGGCTGATGGTAATGTTGAGTTAGGTAAAAAGTTATTTACTGAAAAAACGTGTGCTACTTGTCATAACCCAACTATGAAAGTTATAGGGCCTTCAATTAAAGAAATTAATAGAATATACTCTGAAAAAAATGGAGATATTGTTAAGTTTTTAAAAGAAGAGTCTAAACCTATTGTAGATACTGACCCTGGACAAGTTGCAATTATGAAAGCTAACTTAGATGGTTTTGTTAAAAACCTTTCTGGAGATGAATTAGCTGCCATAGCTGCTTATATGAGAAGTGTTAAATAAATAAGCTTATAAAAATATTCGAAGCATCCCTTTAACATTGGGGTGCTTTTTTTATGCTAAAATGTTACATTTGCAAAATGGGTAGAAAAAAGAAATCAATTATTTTTGAAAATATTGAAGTAATAGATGCTGGGGCAAGAGGTAAAACCATTGCAAAAGCACCAGACGGGCGTGTTATTTTTTTAACAAATACTGTTCCTGGTGATATTGTTGATATTAGAACCGGGAAAAAAAGAAAAGCATATTTTGAAGGTACTGCTATTAAATTTCATACATATTCTGATAAAAGAGTTGAGCCTGTCTGTTCTCATTTTGAACATTGTGGAGGCTGCAAATGGCAGTTTATGGGATACGAACACCAATTAGCTTATAAAGAAAAGGAGGTAATTAATAACCTTGTGCGAATTGGCCATCTCAATTTACCTGAAGTAACTCCCATTTTAGGTTGCAAAAATACTTATTTCTACAGAAACAAAATGGAGTTTTCTTTTTCAAACAACCGTTGGCTTACCTTAGATGAAATAAATTCAGAAGAAAATATTGATAATAGAAATGCTTGTGGGTTTCATATTGCGGGTATGTGGGATAAAATTTTAGATATTGACAAATGCCATTTACAAGAAGATCCATCCAATCAAATCAGAAATTTCATAAAAAATTATGGAATTGAAAATGAATTGGATTTTTACAATCCAAGAGAACAATCTGGCTTATTAAGAACCATTATGCTGCGTATTTCTTCAACAGGTGAAATTATGGTTGTCATTCAATTCTTTAAAGAAGAAAAAGAAAAAAGAGTTGGTTTATTAAAAGCGCTATTTAAAGAATTCCCTCAAATTACATCTCTTCAATATGTAATTAATAGCAAAGGAAATGATACTTTATACGATCAAGATATCATTTTATTTGAAGGTAGAGATCATATATTTGAAGAAATGGAAGGTTTAAAATTTAAAATTGGCCCGAAATCGTTTTACCAAACAAATTCAGCACAAGCCTACGAATTATACAAAATAACTCGTAATTTCGCTCAATTGACAGGAAATGAAGTTGTATATGATTTTTACACCGGTACAGGAACTATTGCTCAATTTGTTTCAAAAGAAGCAAAAAAAGTGATTGGTGTAGAATCTGTTCCTGAAGCCATTGAAGATGCAAAACTAAATGCACAATTAAATAATATTAATAACGTTGAGTTTTACGCTGGTGATATGAAAGATGTTTTTAATACTAATTTTATAAAAACACATGGGCAACCCGATGTAATTATTACAGATCCTCCTAGAGATGGTATGCATAAAAATGTGGTAGCTAAAATTGTAGAAATTGCACCAAAAAGAATAGTTTATGTTAGTTGTAATTCTGCCACTCAAGCTAGAGACTTAGCATTGATGAAAGAACAGTACAACATTATAAAAACACAGGCTGTTGATATGTTTCCTCAAACACATCACGTGGAAAATGTTGTTTTATTAGAATTAAAATAGCTTAACAATGAAAAAAAATTATGCCATAATATTTGTTTTTCTTTTTACTTTTTTAAGTTGTGAAAAAGATGATATTTGTGTTGAATCTACAACCCCCAATTTAATTATCAAATTTTATGATAACGACGATCAAACAGTTGTAAAGCAAATTACGGAATTAACTGTTTGGGCAGATTCTAAAGATAGCATATATGTAAATAAATCGTTAGATTCAATTTCTATTCCTCTCAATTTGAATGAAAATTTCACGAAATATATTCTTGAGAGTAATACTATTAAAGATACTATTAAATTCACATACAGCAGAAATGATATTTTTGTATCTCGCTCCTGTGGTTATAAAACAATTTTTGAAAACTTTCAGATAGAAAGCAATACCACAAATTGGATCAAAAATATTAGCATTATTAATTCAACAATTGACAATGAGAAAGCAGCACATATTTATATATTTCATTAGTATTCTTTTTACCATATCTGTTAATTCTCAAGAAAAAATAGATACTGTAAAAACTAAAGAAAGTTATGGTATTAGGATTGGATTGGATATTAGCAAACCCATAACGTCATTTTTAGATAATAACACCAACGGATACGAGTTTGTAGGTGACATACGTGTATTTAAAAATTACTATGCTGCTGTTGAGCTTGGATTCACCGATAAAACTACCATTGAAGATTACCTTAATTTTACTACAAAAGGCTCTTATTTTAAAGCTGGATTCAATTACAATGTTTATAAAAATTGGAAAGGCATGAATAATGAAATTTATATTGGATTAAGGTATGGGTTAAGTTTTTTTAATCAAACTTTAAATAGCTATACTCCCCACGTAAAAGGGACTTATTTTACACCAAATACCCTTGAGCCAAATACAGAATTTAACGATTTAACTGCACAATGGGTTGAAATTGTTTTTGGAATGAAGGTAGAAACCTTTAAAAATTTATATTTGGGAGTTAGCGTAAGTTTTAACAATATGCTGAATACGAAAGAGCCTGAAAATTTTAAAAATTTATATGTTCCTGGTTTTAATCGTGTATTTTTAAACAATGCAGGAGTAGGCTTTAATTACACTTTAAGTTATTTAATTCCTATATTTAAAAAAGAAGAAAAATAATTCTCATGGGAGCTAAAAATATTATTTCATTTTTCACATTCGGAGTATTCTTAATAATTGTTGGAGTAATCTTAAAAATATTAAAATGGCCACAAGCAAATTTAATTCTATTAATAGGACTCATTTTTGAACTGCTCGCTATTTTATTTTATATCTGGAAAAAATTAAAAAAATAAATATTGTTTCATTACTTTTGTAAGTCTTTTTTAATTATGGGTAAAAAAAAATTAAATAGCTTAAATGATTTAGGAGGTTTTGTGTTTTCAACAAATAATAAGTTTGAATATAGTGAAGAACAAAATGAAAAGACTTTAGCTCCAAATAAACAGTTTTTAGAAGCTCATTTTTCAAATAAAGGAAGAGCAGGTAAAATAGTAACAGTTATTTCAGGTTTTGTAGGAAATAAAGCCGATTTAAAATCGTTGAGTAAACTATTGAAAACGAAATGTGGTGTTGGCGGTAGTATTAAAGATAATGAAATTTTAATTCAAGGAAATTATAGAGATAAAATAATGGTAATCCTTAAAAAAGAAGGATATAATGTAAAACGCGTTGGCGGATAAAAATTATGAATAAAATAGCAGCATCAGAATTAATTCTGAATCCAGATGGTAGCATATACCACTTAAATTTAAAGCCCGAACATTTAGCAACAAATATTATTTTTGTTGGAGATCAAGATAGAGTGCCAAAAGTGGCAAAACACTTTGACACTATTGAATTTGAAACTCAAAAAAGAGAATTTAGAACAATAACAGGTACATACAAAGGAACTCGTTTTACAGTAATGTCTACAGGTATTGGCCCTGACAATATTGATATTGTAATTAATGAAATTGACGCCTTAGTTAATATAGATTTTGAAACAAGAACCATAAAAAAAGAATTCACACAACTCAACATTGTTAGAATAGGAACCTCTGGATCTTTACAAAATTATATTCCTGTAGATAGTTTCGTTTTAGCAAAATATGGGATAGGATTTGATGGAGTTCTGCATTCATACGATTGCAACCATGTTTTAAATCCTGATTTTGAAGATGCCTTTATTAAACACACAAATTGGAACAGTCGTAAAGCACGACCTTATGTTGTGAAAAACAGTAGTGATCTTGAAGATAAACTATCAAGTGATGAGGTTTTTATTGGTGTTACTGCTACTGCCGTAGGTTTTTATGGCCCACAAGGAAGAGTCTTACGCTTAGCTATTGAAGATCCAAAATTAAATAGCAAAATAGATAATTTTGAGTTCAATAATGTAAAAATTACCAACCTTGAAATGGAAACTTCTGCAATTTATGGTTTGTCTAAGTTATTAGGGCACAATGCTTGCTCAATGAATGCAATTATTGCAAACAGAGCCAATGGTAATTTTAGTAAAGACCCTAAAAAGGCCGTTGAAAAATTAATTATTTATACATTAAACAAATTAGCCTTATAAAATAATAATATATTTACAGCGTTTATGTATTGATAAACCTTATAAAAATATGAAAAAATTAACTTCAAATATCTTTTTTATTGTACTGTTTTTAATGTTATTTTCTGCGTGTAAATCAACAAAAAAAGGATGTGGCTTAACTAGTGATGCACAAAAAATAGAACAACCAACCGCTCACCAGATTACTGTTTTAAGAGAAGTTTAAAATTATATGTTATAACCATATTTAAAATCCGCTTTTTGGCGGATTTTTCATTTACAATAACTAACAATATGAATAAGTAACCTTTATGTATATATTTATAATGAAAGTATGTATATTTGTAACGTTTAAAAAATAAGAAAATGGATAACGGATTATACGCAAAATTTAACACCTCAAAAGGTGCAATAATAGT
This sequence comes from Lutibacter sp., assembly GCA_021647265.1. GTDB lineage: Bacteria > Bacteroidota > Bacteroidia > Flavobacteriales > Flavobacteriaceae > Lutibacter. The sequence goes on along the minus strand of JAKIVA010000023.1, from coordinate 28,403 downwards.
AAATTTAGAATTTAAAAAAACTCCTGGAACAGTTGGTAACTTTGTTGCATTAGCTGAAGGAAATTTAGAAAACAATGCTAAACCCCAAGGTACTCCATACTATAACGGATTAAAATTTCACAGAGTAATCGCTGATTTTATGATTCAAGGAGGTTGCCCTTTAGGCACTGGAACAGGTTCTCCTGGCTATAGTTTTGATGATGAATTTCACCCAGATTTAAAACATGATAAGCCCGGTATTTTATCAATGGCAAATTCAGGACCTGCTTCAAATGGGAGTCAGTTTTTTATTACACACGTTGCAACACCTTGGTTAGATCAAAAACATACCGTATTTGGTAACGTTGTTGAAGGACAAGATGTTGTTGATTCAATTGCACAAGATGATGTATTAGAATCTGTAGAAATAATAAGAGTTGGTGAACAGGCTGAAAAATTTAATGCTGTTGAAGCTTTTAGAGTTTTTGAAGGCTCAAGAGCTAAACGAGAAGAAGAAGCAAAAAAGGCAGCAAAAGAAGCTATGGACAAAATTGCTGCTGGCTATACTGAAACTCCTAGCGGATTACGCTATAAAATTTTGCAAGAAGGAGATGGTAAAAAAGCTGAAAAAGGCAAAACCGTATCTGTACACTATAAAGGGCAATTAGCTGACGGGCAAGTTTTTGACTCATCATACTCACGTAAACAACCAATTGATTTCACGTTGGGTGTTGGACAAGTAATTGCTGGTTGGGATGAAGGAATTCAATTATTAAAAGTAGGTGATAAAGCTCGTTTTGTAATTCCTTCTAATTTAGCATACGGAAGTCAAGGTGCTGGCGGTGTAATTCCACCTGATGCAACCCTAATTTTTGATGTTGAACTTGTAAATGTTAAATAGAAAAAGTAAACATTCTAATATTTAAAAGCATTGATCTTAAAATCAATGCTTTTTTTTATTATTTTTGGAACAACTATTTCTAAAATAATTGTTACATTATACCCCAATAGTTCAACTAATTATAATAGTTTAGTAGAAGTTTTTATGAAAAGCAGTGATACGCCTCAAGCAATAATAAATTATAAGAAATCTCTGACTTTAGATTTTGGTAATTCAAGTGCTGAAAAATATATTAAAAAATTAAGTCACCATATAAAATGAAACAATTTTTAAACTTACTTTTTTTATTCTTCATACATACTCTTTTCTCACAACAACAAGAAATTGAAGTTACCAATATCTCTATCAATTCAAAATATGCTGAATTAGGTGTTATATACTTACCAAACAATGAAGTAATATTCACATCATCACAAAAAATTGAAACAGACAAGCCTTTCTCTAAAAATAGAAGAGGACATAATAGAGAACTTTATTTAGAATTATTTAAAGGTACTATTGATGAAAACGGCGATATTATTAATACTTCAAGGTTCACAAAAGATGTTTTTAATAAATTTTTTGAAGCTGACTTTTGCTTCACACCCGATTTTAAGAAAATTTACTTTACTTGGAATAATTTTTTTAATTCACAACCAAAAAAATCTAAACCTGAAGAAATGCCTTTATTTCTTTTCTCGGCTTCAGTAGATAAAAATTTTAAATTATCAAATATTGCTCCGCTTAGGTTTAATAGTAACAACTATTCAATTAAAAGTCCGGTAGTTAGTAAAGACGGAAAATTTCTTTATTTATCTTCAAACATGCCTAATGGTTATGGTGGTTTTGATATTTATGTTGTCTCTATTCTTGAAAATGGCACACATAGTTGGCCAAAGAATTTAGGCGCTAAAATTAATACGAGTAAAGATGAAATGTACCCCTTCGTTGATACAAATAATACGCTTTATTTTTCTTCAAGCGGACATAAGGGGAAAGGAAATTTAGATATTTTTAAAAGTGAATTTAAAAACAATCAATTTTCAGAAGTTCAAGATTTACCAGCTCCAATCAACAGTAAGTTTAATGATTTTTATTTTGTTATTGATAATACAACTAATACAGGCTACTTTACTTCTGATAGACAACCAGGAAAAGGAAATGTAGATATTTATGCTTTTAAAAACAAAGAGATTGTATGTAAACAATTAATTACTGGTAAAATTTTAAATAATGAATCCAAAAAATTATTAAATGATGTTCATATCTCTTTGTATCAAGACAATGTTTTAAAGGAAACTCAAACAGTAAGTAATTCTTTTGAATTTGAAGTAAATTGTAATAAGTCATACAAGATAGTTGCTGAAAAAGAAAATTTTATTTTAGCAGAAATTGATATAAACACCGGTGATGCCGATAAAATTAACATTACTGAAATACTTGAATTAACACCCATAAAATGCGACCAATTTATTAATTTAGAGGTATTCAACAGTGAATCTAAACAATTATTGAATAATACAACTATTTCTTTGTACCAAAACAATACTTTAAAAGAAACTAAACTCATAAATGGTATTTTTAAATTTGAGTTAAAGTGTAACGAAACTTATAAAATAATTGCAGAAAAAGAAAATTTTAAACCTGCTGAAATAATCATAAATACTGATAATGTAGATGATTTAAAAATTTCTAAAACTCTTAATCTAACACCTATAAAATGCAATCAATTAATTACAGGAATTGTTTTAGATAAAAATACCAATAAGCCTCTTCCTAATTCAATTATTACTTTTTATAAAACTGACGCTTTAATAGATAGTATTCAGGTTAATTCTGAAGGAACATTTAAATATCCTTTAAAATGTAAAACCAATTACAAAATAACCGCATCACACGAAAATTATATTAGCAATAGTTTTCAATTACTTACTTCTGAGAAACATAACTTGGAATTAACTAAAAAAATATTATTAGATACTTCTTTAGAATTTGTTACTATTAGAAAAGTAAAAATGATTAAAACAAATCCTATCTATTTTGATTTAGATCAAGCTAAAATAAGACCCGACGCAGCAAAAGAATTAGATAAGGTAGTTGCCGTTTTATTAAAACACCCTACCATAAAGCTTAAAATTAAATCGCATACTGATAGTAGAGCTCCCGATAATTACAATATGATTCTTTCAAACAAAAGAGCAACTTCAACTATTAATTATATTATTTCAAAAGGGATTAATCCAGCGCGAATTTCTGGAAGAGGTTATGGAGAAACTGAATTAGTAAATAAATGTTCAAATGGTGTAAAATGTACAAATACAGAACATCAATTAAACAGAAGAACTGAATTTATTGTAATAGATGAATAAAATGAAAACCGAAATTTCTTTCGAAGATTTTTCTAAAGTTGATATTAGAATTGGAACCATTATTGAAGTCAATGATTTTCCTAAAGCCATTAAACCAGCATATCAACTGGCAATTGATTTTGGTAGTTTGGGTATTAAAAAATCTAGTGCTCAAATTACAGATTTATATACAAAAAAAGAATTGTTAAATAAACAAGTATTGGCCATTGTTAACTTCAAAAATAAGCAAATTGCAAATTTTATAAGTGAGTGCCTAGTACTTGGAATTGAAAACAATCACAATAAAATTGTACTACTACAAGCTTCAGAAGCTAAACTTAAAAACGGCGAACAAGTAAGCTAACTACATTTCTTTTGAGAAAAATACAGTATTCATTAATAATTTATTTGTTCCGTACCAAAAGGCTCTAAAATTGGTGTTATCGGTAAAAACAATTACCTTTCCTTTACCCAATTTATCAACTTGAAAAGGAACAGTATTTTTTAAAGCTTGTAAATTTTGCTTTGAAATATATCCACTTAAAAGTGGATTGTTAGTGTATTTTATTGGATTATTATAACTAACACTATCTGGTTTAATAAATATTGTAGTACGCCTAAACATTGGCAATTTATTATTGGTAAAACCAAAATTTACAGGGTGAGACCTGTCCAATTTTGTTTCAAATATTGCTCCACCTATAACTTGAGCGCCTTTAAAATCTCTTTTTTGACCAAAAGTAATATTCTTTGCGTCAACTGTTACTTTTACATATTCCAATTTAATAAACTTATTGTCTGACAACCATTTAACTGATTTTTTAAAACCAATAATGGTACCTCCACTTTGTACCCATTGTTTTAATTTCTTTATATTTTTTTCTGAAATAGTTAATTTTGCATTAGAAATAATAAGAGTTGTGTATTTTGAAAAATCTATACTACTCAAATAATTTAAATCTAATTTAGTTATGTTCATTTCATAACGCTGATCAAACAAATGCCAAATTTCACCTGCATCATAAGGAGAAACTCCATTGCCAACTAACATCGCAACTTTAGGCTTTTCAATATTTCTAAATTGATTACTTCCTAAGTCAATTCCTGTACTGGTAAGTCCTGTATTAACTCCTTCAATCTCCAAATTGCTTTCATTCGCTACCTCTTGTAAGAAAGTGTATAGTTCATCTTCTTTTAAATTTTGATTTTGAACAGGTATTAAAATAGTTCCATAATCAAATTGTTTACCATTTAATGAAAATGGTTTCATACCTACTTTTGCTCTAAGTCCTTTTTGAAGTATTTTATTTAATGCCTTAGGAGAATAATATTCATTCCATTCTATCAAATATGCATAACTACTTTTAACAGTTAATTTCCATTTTTTCAATGCTAAATCAGTAACTAAATCACCTACATTTGATGTTGATTTCAACTCAGCATAATTTAAATTAAAAGCCAAAGGGAAAGTCCATGCGGATACATCGTAAAACAAACTATCGGTAAATTTAGTACGCTTTTCAAACATTGCTTTTATAAGTTTACTATTCCGTTGGTTTGTTGGTACTATATAACTATGCTCTTTTTTAAACTTTATTCCATTTACAGTGAAATCTGATTTTAATTTGTTGAACTTAATTTTTTGTCTTTTTAATATTTCAGCTAAGTGGTAAGTTTTTGCATCATCTTTTTCCGCTCCAAAAACGATGGCTTTTATAGTATTTTTTTCTCCTGATTTTTTAACATTTTTATAAAAATTCTGTTGATAGCTCAACAATTTAACACGCATTGAATTTGCTGCTTCAAGAGTAGAAAGTGCTGCTGTAAATTGGTTTCTAATGGTAAAAGGAAAAGTTAGCACACCATTTATAGTTTCTTGCGCATGCCCTCTTGAACTTCCCTGTTCAAATAAAATACCTATTCCGCCATTAATATCTGGATATGTTGAACCCTTTCCGTAGTAAAAATCATCATAGCTTTCTTCTGTATAATATAATGAACCAATTTTTTCTAAGGCTTTTGCATGATAATTTCCTATTTCTTTAGTAAGCTGTTGATTTAATTTAGGTGTTAATGGGTGAACTCTCGACTGTATTCCTGGTTGAAAAAAGAAGGTAGCATTTGTTCCCATTTCGTGATGATCTGTCAATATATTTGGCATCCAATTCCTATATGTTTCAATTCTAGCTCTAGATTCAGGTAATTGAACTGGCAACCAATCTCTATTCATATCAAACCAATAATGATTTGTTCTTCCTCCAGGCCAAACTTCATGAAATTCTCTATCGTTAGAATCGGTATTCAGATGTTTACTCTTATTTGTATTTGCCCAATAAGCAAATCGTTGTAAGCCGTCAGGGTTTAAGGATGGATCTAATAAAATAACTGTATTATTTAGTAATTCCTCAATTTCTGAACCTTCTGCAGCAGCCAAATAATAGGCTAAAACCATACTAGAATTTGCTCCACTAGGTTCATTCCCATGTATTGAAAACCCTTGATAAACAACTATAGGCATAGACGCTACATTTAACTGATTACTTATAGTTGCATCAGTTAATTTTAAATGATTTTGTTGAATACTTTTGATATTCTTATGATTTTCAGGAGAGGTTATAGTGAGTAATAATAAGGGTCTTCCTTCAAAAGTTTCTCCTCTATCTTCAATTGTAATTCTATCAGAGGCTTTTGCTATTGCCTTCATATAGGTAACCAATTTATCATGAGTTACATGCCACTCTCCTACCTTAAACCCAATTGAGCTTTCAGGAGTTGGTATTTTAGAATTGTAGGAAACATTTTTTGGTAAATAATAGGATAACTCAAATTGGTTTTGAGCGTAAAGCATAACATTAAGAAACGTAAAGACTAAAAGGAATATGTTTTTCATTTTTTGATGATTTTCACCAAATATAAAAAATTCCTTTTATTAAATATGCAACTATTATTTTAAACTTTAAAATCTTAAAAAATAACTTAAATTAAAGTGACGCTAAACTTGCTTTCAGGGTTGCTATTTTTGCCAGAGCATCAGCCTCCTTTTTTCGTTCATTTTTAATTACTTGCTCTGGAGCATTGTTAACAAAGCGTTCGTTACTTAACTTTTTTTGAACAGATTTTAAAAATCCTTTAGTATAATTTAATTCTTCTTCTAACTTAAGCTTTTCTTCCACAACATTAATATCTAAAACCATTGGGATAAAATATTCATTAGATTTCACTCTAAAACTCAACGCTCCTTCAACCTTTGCTGTTACATATTCTATTGAGGATATATTTCCCATTTTTTTAATTACACTATCAAATTTTCTATTAGAATTTTCATTATTTAAAATAAAAAGCTCAATAGTATCTTTAAATGCGATATTCTTATCTTTTCTAATAGCTCTAATATTTGAAATGATTTCAGAAGCAAACTTAAAATTGCTAATTAAAGATTCATCTACATTTTTTACAGTTGGATATTTAGCAATAATCAATGCTTCTTCTGGTGTTCTATCTTTAATTTCTTGCCAAATTTCTTCAGAAATAAATGGCATATATGGGTGTAAAACTTTTAAATTATTTTCAAAAAAATCAATTACAGCACTGTATGTTTTTAAATCTATTGGTTGTTGGTATGCTGGTTTTACCATTTCTAAAAACCAAGAAGAAAAATCATCCCAAATAAGTTTATAAATAGTCATTAGCGCCTCACTAATACGGTATTGTTCAAAGGATTTTTCTATATCTTGTAATGTTTGTTGGAATTTAGCTTGGTACCACTCAATAGCTATTTTGGAAGATTGTGGTTGCTCCAAAGACGCCGAGACTTCCCATCCTTTAATTAAGCGAAATGCATTCCAAATTTTATTTGAAAAATTACGTCCTTGTGCACATAATTCTTCATCAAACAGTAAATCATTTCCTGCAGCTGAGCACAATAACATTCCAACCCGAACACCATCGGCTCCATATTTTTCCATCAATTCAATAGGATCAGGAGAATTCCCTAAAGATTTAGACATTTTTCTACCTTTATTATCTCTTACAATTCCCGTAAAATATACATTGGTAAATGGTTTCTCATTTCTAAATTCATAACCTGCAAAAATCATACGAGCTACCCAAAAGAAAATAATATCAGGACCTGTAACTAAATCATTTGTTGGATAGTAATATTCTATTTCTTTATTTGTAGGGTTTCTAATTCCATCAAAAACTGAAATTGGCCATAACCAAGATGAAAACCACGTATCTAAAGCATCTGGATCTTGCGTTAAATCTCCAACTGTTAATTGTTTACCTACTTTTTCTGAGGCTAATTTTACAGCCTCTTCAATTGTTGAAGCAATAACAAAATCATTCACACCATCACCATAAAAATATGCAGGAATTTGATGTCCCCACCAAAGTTGACGAGAGATATTCCAATCTCTAATATTTTCTAACCAATGTCGATATGTATTGTTATAATGTTTTGGAAAAAAATGAATTTCTTCATCTTCTAAAACGGCCTTTAGAGCTGGTTTAACAATAGTGTCCATTTTTAAAAACCACTGTGCTGAAATTTTTGGTTCAATAACTTCTTTTGTTCTTTCAGAAGTACCAACTTTGTGCATATATTGTTCAATTTTCAACAAACAGCCTAAGCTTTCCAATTCTTTCGTAATTTCCTTACGAACCACAAATCTATCTTTCCCCTCATAATGCAATCCAAAAGAATTTAACGTGGCGTCATCATTAAAAATATCTATGACCTCTAAATTGTGTTTTTCGCCTAATATTTTATCATTTTGATCGTGAGCAGGAGTTACTTTTAAACAGCCAGTACCAAATTCAATATCAACATATTCATCTTCAATAATAGGTACAATTCTATTCGCAATAGGTACAATGGCCTTTTTACCTTTTAAATGAGTAAACCGTTTATCATTTGGATTGATACAAATTGCCGAATCCCCTAAAATAGTTTCTGGACGTGTTGTTGCAATGGTAAGTACATCATCACTTCCTTCTATCTTGTAATTTACATAATATAGATTTCCTTGCTTTTCTTCAAAAATCACCTCTTCATCAGATAAGGTGGTTTTAGCAGCGGGATCCCAATTCACCATTCTATAGCCTCGATAAATTAATCCTTTGTTATACAAATCTATAAAAACATTGGTCACTGCTTCACTTAATTCAGCATCCATAGTAAACTTGGTACGTTCCCAATCACAAGAAGCTCCTAATTTTTTTAATTGCTCTAAAATAATACCTCCGTGTTCTGCCGTCCATTCCCAAGCATGTTTTAAAAATTCATCACGTGTTAAATCAGACTTATTAATGCCTTGTTCTTTTAATTTAGCAACAACTTTAGCTTCTGTAGCAATAGATGCATGGTCAGTTCCTGGCACCCAACAAGCATTATACCCTTTCAATCTTGCTCTTCTAATTAACACATCTTGAATGGTATTATTTAACATATGTCCCATATGTAAAACGCCCGTCACATTTGGAGGTGGTATTACAATTGTATAAGGTTCTTTTTCATTAGGAGTTGAATGAAAATAGTTGTTTTTCATCCAGTAATCATACCATTTATTCTCAATATCTTTAGGGTTGTATTTTGTCGCTAAACTCATTCTGGTCTAATTTTTGTAATATAATTCGCAAATGTACAATTATAACAGATAACATAAAATATTTTGAAAGCATTAAAAATTAACTAACTTTACGTACTAATTCCAAATTAAAACAAAAATGAAAAAAATAATAATTTTATTATTTATTGGATTTTTACCAATCTCAATAAATGCACAAAACAAAACAGCTACTCAAGCTACAATAGACCCCAATGCACCTGCATTTAAGTTTGATACTGAAATTATAGATTATGGCAAAATTGACCATAACTCTAATGGTGTACGTGTATTTAAATTTAAAAATGTAGGAAAATCGCCTTTAGTTATTAGTAACATAAAATCTAGTTGTGGATGTACAGTCCCTAAAAAACCTAAAGATCCTATTATGCCAGGTAAAACAGGTGAAATTGAAGTTAAATACGCTACAAATAGAGTTGGAGGTTTTTCAAAAATGATTACCATAAATTCTAATGTGCCTGGAGCACCTATAAGATTGAGGATAAAAGGTATTGTTATGAAACCTAAATCTCCTATGTTAAAGGAAAAATCTACAGTTTCAAATTAACAGAAACTCAAAAATAAATAACAAACAAGAGGCTGTCTAAAAAGTGTCATTATGAATGTAAATGAAGAATCTCCTTAAAATTAAACACTTGTATATTAGGATGTTGAGATTTTCACTTTGTTCAAAATGACAAGTATAATTGCTTTTCAGACAGCCTCTTGTTATTTAAGCAGGTTTTCCAAGAAAAATATATATTCATAATTTTTCCCATTTCTCTCAATGACCAATGTAATTTTTTTATGTTGTTTTTGGTAAAACTTTTCAACTATTTCTTCAAGTTTTAAATCATACGTATATTTTCCATTAATTTTAATTACAATATCACCTGGTAAAATGCCTACTCTCTGTGCTGGAGAGTTATTCCGTAACATGTGTATTTTATATGATGGTTTAAAAGTATATTTATAATTTGACTCTTTTATAATTTCATCTTGTTTTGCAGTACCTACATTACTAGATAACCTATACGTAATATAATTTATTTCTTTAATTAATAACTTTCCATTATATACCAATTCAATGCCACTCATATTATAACGAAATGGATCTTTAAAAGAACTCGTTCTTTTTAGTGTTATTTTATTCTTTTTGTAATCAAAAACAACTACAAATCTTTTTAAAATGTTAGCTCCTAAACTTCCATTTCTATCTTTAAATTGCCGTGCATGTTTTATAGATACTGAATCTGGAAATGAAACAGTTGGGTATTTCAATTCAAATTTTCCAAGAACTATTCCCTTTATAATTGACCGTTTTCCATAAATTGAGCCACTCAAACCTTCCCCTAAAAAATCAATAAAGTATTTCTTTGGTACTTCAATATTTGGGTGGCTTTTCTCAAATAACCACATAGCATCGCTACCCCCAGAATCTATCAATAATTTAACAGAAGTAATTTTATTTGAAAGAGAATCTAATTTAACTCCTACTTCAATAAAAGGTTTGTTTTTATAAAATTCCAAATCAAATGTCTCACATTTTCTACAAGTTTTATGTGTGTATAATTCTGAATTATAGAATGTCATTTTTTTTGCTCCATAATTAATTTTGACAACAAAATCTTTTAAAATTTCATACCCAATTATGCCATGTACAGTAATTCCAAGCTTAGATGATAAATCAAAGCTATCATCGAAAATAAGATATAAATTTTGACTTTTACTACTAATATTTTTAAACCTGAATATATTTCCTTTTGATAAAACTGCATCAATTGGGTCTTCACTGCCTAAACCTTTTAATTGTATTTTTTTAACATTATTTAATTGTAAAGAATCTCTATTACTTATATTAAATAAAATTGTTTTCCCAACACCTGAATCTAGTATAAAATTTAGTTTCTTTCCATTGACTTCAATAGGAAATACAATTAAATTGTTTAAAAGTTTAAAAGAAATAGTTTGTTTTTTTACACCATTGGCTAGGCTAAAATTGTTCTGAGCAATACTATAAAATGTATAAAACATAATAAACCCTACAACAATTTTATGTCTAAAATTTTTATTCAATATTTTTATTTTGTATCAAACTACAAAAAACACTCAGATTATTCACATCTTTTATGATAAGTTTAACCTTTAACATTTCTATCAAAAGCAGTGAATTTTAAAATTAATTTCGCAATTTTGTGTTACCAAATTATTTAAATCACAAATAATGCCAAGAATATCAACCAAAGGGAAAAACATGCCTGAATCACCAATTAGAAAATTGGTGCCTTATGCTGAAAATGCAAAAAAACGTGGAATTGAAGTTTTTCATTTAAATATTGGGCAGCCTGATATAAAAACACCTGCTGTTGCCCTCGAAGCAATTAAAAACAATACCATTAAGGTACTGGCATATAGTCGGTCAGAAGGATCAGAAGAATATCGAAAAAAAATTGCCAAATATTACGCTAAAAATAATATTAATGTTACTTCTGATGAAATTATAGTTACAACAGGAGGTTCTGAAGCACTCTTATTCGCAATGGGAAGTATTGCAGATCCAGAAGATGAAATTATAATACCTGAGCCTTTTTATGCTAACTACAATGGGTTTTCAACAGCTTCAGGCGTTAAAATTGTACCTGTAGTTTCGAAAATTGAAGATAATTTTGCATTACCTCCTATTTCAGAATTTGAAAAATTAATTACTTCAAAAACAAAAGCAATTTTAATTTGTAACCCTGGAAATCCAACAGGTTATTTATACTCAAAAGAAGAAATTGAAAAGCTAGCAATAATTGTTAAAAAATATGATTTATTTTTAATTGCAGATGAGGTATACAGAGAATTTGTATATGATAACGTACAACATCAATCTGTTTTACACAATTTTGGGCTAGAAAATAACGCTATCATAATTGATTCAGTATCAAAAAGATACAGTATGTGTGGAGCGAGAATTGGTTGTTTGGTTTCAAAAAATAAAGATGTTATAAGTACTGCTTTAAAGTTTGCCCAAGCTCGTTTAAGTCCACCAACATTTGCTCAAATTGCCAGCGAAGCAGCATTAGCAACACCACAATCTTACTTTGAGGAAGTTATTGTTGAATACAAAGAACGAAGAGATATTTTAATTAAAGAGTTGCATAAAATTAAAGGAATAAAGGTGGCTTCACCAAAAGGTGCCTTTTACTGTGTAGTTGAATTACCTGTTGATAATGCCGATAAATTTGCTCAGTGGTTGCTAGAAGAATTTAGTTTAAATAATCAAACCGTTATGGTTGCTCCTGCAGCTGGATTTTATTCAACACAAGGATTTGGAACTAAACAAATTAGAATTGCCTATGTTTTAAAGAAAGAAGATTTAATTACTGCTGTATCAATTATAAAAACTGGTTTAGAACAGTATAACAAAAGCTAATTAAATATTATTCTTTTTTATTTATTTTTTGTTGAACATATCTTAATTTCAGGTATTTGTTTTATTGAAATAATTTAGGTAATTTGCGCTTTATTAAGAATGATTCTAAATAAACGATGGATAACATAAATATAGTACATGCAACCTCTGATACACTTATACGCGTTGGGTTAAAATCAATACTATTTAAAGGAGGAGGTATAGACACATTATACCACGCTGAAAATAACCAGATTCTTTTTAAAACACTAACTAACAAAAAACCTGATTTACTAATAATGAATTGCGATCAAAGTAATTCATTTTCAATTAATGATATTAAACAAGTAAAACAACTACACAAAAAAACTAAAATTTTAGTTATTTCTACCGATAAAAATCCAACCTATATTCTTTCAATTCTTGAATTAGGTGTGCATGGTTATCTAACACGAGAATGTGATGAGGGAGAATTAATTAATGCTATTTTTGCAATTGCAAATAATGAAAAATTCTACTGTAACAAAATAATTAACATTATACTAGAAAAAAAACTAACAACAAATGATGACTGTGATCCAACCAGCCTATCACAACGAGAAACCGAAATTACAACACTAATTGCAAAGGGAATGACTAACAAGGAGATTGCAGTCAAACTTTTTCTAAGCCCTCACACCATCAATACGCATCGTAAAAACATCATGAAAAAACTCGGTGTTAAATCAACTTCAGAATTAGTTCTTTATGCTGTAAATGTTGGCCTTATTTATCCATAATACGCCATTATTTTCAACAATATTGTATTAAATATTGTAAATACCCTTTTTTAGGTAGTGCATATGACCTTTTTAAGCTATTGACTATAACTGTTTACCATTGTATATTTGCTAAAATTATTAAGAATCATTCTAAATAGTAAATTTACTTACAATTAAATAAACAGTTAAATGAAAAATAATCTCACAGTTATTGTTATTATATTATTAAGTTTTACAGGGGCTTTAGCACAAAATGCAACAATTAAAGGGAAGATAAAACAAATTGACAGTACAACTGCTATGTCTGGAGTTTCCATATATTTAGATAAAACAAATATCGGTAGTACATCAAACAGTACGGGTAATTACATCATAAAAAATGTACCTGAAGGAAACCATACATTAGTTGCATCTGCAATTGGTTATCATACCATAAAAAAAGAGATTTCTATTAAGGAAAATGAAGTTTTAACTATAAATTTCACAATGGTAGAAGCTGTTTCATCACTTTCTGAAGTCGTTATAATGACTGGAGGTGTTACAGGAATAAAAGGAATTATGGGTTCTGTACATTATATTACACCAAAAGAAATTCAAAAATTCAGCTATACAGATGTCAATAGAATTTTACGTGCTGTTCCTGGTGTTAATATACAGGAAGAAGATGGCTTTGGGCTTCGTGTTAATATTGGTTTAAGAGGAACTGGTGTAGAGAGAAGCTCAAAAATTACAGTGATGGAAGATGGCGTGCTTATGGCTCCTGCGGCTTATGCTGCTCCAGCTGCTTATTATTTTCCAACAATAGGAAGAATGCAGGCAATAGAAATTCTAAAAGGTAGTAGCCAAATAAAGTATGGCCCTCATACCACAGGAGGAGCAATTAATTTAATATCAACACAAATCCCTTATGAGTTCTCAGGAAGAATAAACTTGTTTACTGGAAGTTTTGGAGGTAAAAACCTACATGCTTTTGTAGGTAATTCTTATAAAAACTTCGCATATATTGTAGAAACATTTCAATATAGTTCTAATGGATTTAAAAAACTAGATGGTGGAGGGAATACTGGTTTTGATAAAAAAGATTATTTAGCAAAATTTCGAATAAATACCGATGATGATGCAAAAGTATATCAATCTTTAACCTTTAAAATTGGTAGATCTAATGAGGTCTCTAATGAAACCTACCTAGGCTTAACTCAAGAAGATTTTAATGCCAATCCGTATCGTAGGTATGCTGCTTCACAAAAGGATCAAATGAATACCAAACACTCTCAATTTTCATTAACACATGTAGCTAATATTTCAAAGCATTTTAATATCTCTACTACTGCTTACTATTCTAAATTTTACAGAAATTGGTTCAAACTAAATAAAGTAAAAGATAATACAGGAACAAAAACAAGTATTAATTCATTGCTAGACAATCCTTTAAATTTCGAAGATGCTTTCGCTATTTTAACGGGGTCTACAAGTACTTATGAAGATGCCCTTTTTGTAAAAGCAAACAATCGCTCTTATTATGCAAAAGGGATTCAAACAATTTTTGGATTTAATTTTAAAACCAATAATATAGCTCATAAAATTGATTTTGGATTTAGAGTACATCAAGACCAAGTAGATCGCTTTCAGTGGGTAGATGAATTTTCTATGAATAATGGGATAATGAACCTAACAAAAAAAGGAGTACCTGGCACGGAAAGTAACCGAGTTGAAACAGCAGATGCAATAGCAACTTATGTACAATACAAAATTAATATTGGTAAATTTTCAGCAACTCCAGGTATTAGATATGAAAATATAACCTTAAAAAGATTAGATTACGGTACATCAGATATTGACAGAGAAGGAACCAATCTATCAAAAAGAAGTAATAATGTCGATGTTTTTATTCCTGGAATTGGATTTGATTACCAGTTTAGTGAAAGTACAAGTACTTTTGCAGGTATTCATAAAGGGTTTTCACCTCCAGGCTCAAAAGAAGGAACAAAACCTGAAAAAAGTATAAACTATGAATTAGGACTAAGATATAGTAAAAATGCGCTATCCTTTAAACCTGTGATATTTTACAATAATTATAGTAATTTATTAGGTTCAGATTTAGCCGCTGCAGGGGGCGACGGTACAGGTGATTTATTTAATGGAGGAAAAGTAAAAACAAAAGGAATAGAATTTCAACTTACTTACGACCTACTGGCTACTAGAATACAACGGACTATTAATCTACCTATTTCTATAGTTTACACTTATACTGATGCCAAATTTCAAAATGATTTTGAAAGTGATTTTGGAGGATGGGGAAAAGTTTCTGCTGGTGACCAATTTCCTTATTTAGCAAATAATCAACTTACACTTATACTTGGGTTGGAACATCCACAGTTTAGTTTCAATGTAAGTGGTAAATATTTAGGAGAAATGCGTACTTTACCAGGGCAAGGAAAAATTCCTCTTAATGAAAAAATAGAATCTTATCTTGTAATTGACAGTAGTGCTAATTATATATTGCATAAGAATATCTCTGTTTTTGCCAACGCTACCAACATAACAAATAAAATATATGTTGCATCCAGAAGACCAGCAGGCTTAAGATCGGGTATGCCAAGGGCATTTAACATAGGGCTAAAAGCTACTTTTTAACAAAATACATCAAGTGTAAAAACAACATAAACTTTACGCTTTTTGGTAAGTAAATTATTTATAGCTAAAAAAAGAAAAATCAATTATTTTCACTAATTTCACAAAAAAATGACAGTGTATTTCATATTAAGCAAAAGTTAATTGAGTATCCAACATAACATATCTTTAAAAGAATACAATACGTTTGGTATTAATGTTTACGCCAAACAGTTTATATCCATAAATTCAGTAAAAGAACTTGTAGAAATTCTTAATTTAAACAATGATATTTTCTTATTAGGTGGAGGTAGCAATATGTTGCTAACCTCTGATATTGAAAAATTAGTAATTCATTTAAATTTAAAAGGTATTATAGTTAACGACACTGAACAAGATGTTGTTTATGTGACTGCTGAAGCTGGTGAAAATTGGCACGAATTTGCGCTGTGGTGTATTTCACAAAACTATGGCGGGCTAGAAAATTTATCACTAATACCAGGAAATGTAGGCACCTCTCCTATTCAAAATATTGGTGCTTATGGCGTTGAAATTAAAGACACATTCTATCAATTAGAAGCTCTTGAAATTGAAACTGGAAAAACTAAAATATTTACGAAAGACGAATGCAACTTTGGGTATCGGAATTCTATTTTTAAGAATGAGTTAAAAGGAAAATATATTATTGTAAACGTAACATTTAAACTCACTAAAAATAATCATAAATTAACTACTTCTTACGGTGCAATTAATTCATATCTAAAAAGTAAAGAAACACCCACTATTAAAGATATTTCAGATGCTGTAATTGCTATTAGGCAAAGTAAACTACCTAATCCGAAAGAAATTGGGAATAGTGGTAGCTTTTTTAAAAATCCTGTAATTTCAAAAGTTCATTTTAAAACATTAAAAGAAAACTATCCTGAAATTCCTCACTATATAATTAATGACAATGAAATAAAAATACCTGCTGGCTGGTTAATTGAACAATGCGGATTTAAAGGGAAGCGTTTTGGTGATGCAGGTGTACACGCTAAACAAGCTTTAGTATTGGTGAATTACGGTAATGCTACTGGAAAAGAAATAGTAAGTTTGGCAAAAAAAATCCAACAAAAGGTGAAGAAAATTTTTAATGTTGAAATAGAAATTGAAGTCAATATAATTTAAACTGTTATTTCCAATAATTTACATCCCATTTTAGTTGTAATAATTACTTCTTGTACATTTGCAGGAATCAATACCGTTTCACCAAAAATTACAGTTGTTGAATTATCAAAAATAGAGATTGTTGCATTTCCTTCAACACACATAAAAATAACAAATGAATCTGTTTTTGAATAATCAATTACTTTCTCATTAACAACAGGTAAAAAATTTGTTTTAAAATAGGTACAAGTAACTATATTGTTAAGGGTATTTATTTTGGTTGAATAATCACGTTTAGCATCTATTTTGTTACTAAAGTTTAATGCTTCAATTGCTAATTCTGTATGTAGCTCGCGCTTATTTCCATCCGCATCAACTCTATCAAAATCATAAATTCTATAAGTAATATCCGAAGTTTGTTGGATTTCAGCCAACACTATTCCAACTCCAATAGAATGTACTGTTCCTGGTTTAATAAAAAAAGCATCTCCTTTTTTTACATTCTCACTATTTAGAACAGTCATTATTTTTTTCTCTTTTAATAAATGAACATATTCCTTAGGTGTAATTATATCTTTAAACCCTAAAATGAGTTTGGCTTTTTTATCAGCCTCTACAATATACCACATCTCCGTTTTTCCAAATGAATTATGATATTTTTTAGACAATTTATCATTTGGATGTACTTGAACAGATAAATCTTGTTTTGCATCAATAAACTTAATTAGCAAAGGGAATTTATCTCCAAAATTTGAATAATTATTTTCGCCAATTAAATTGGCTTTGTAAATTTGAAGTAATTCTTTCAGAGATTTACCTTTTAAATCTCCATTAGAAACAATTGAAACATTATTTTCTACATCAGAAATTTCCCAACTTTCTCCAATATTTTTTAACAATGAATTTTTATTTAGTTTGGTAACTAATTTGTTACCTCCCCAAATTTTTTCCTTCAAAATTGGTGCAAATTTTAACGGGTAATTTAACATTTAGTTTATCAATTCTTTTAATACATCTATTACATAATCTACTTCCTCCTCAGTATTAAATTTACTGAAAGAAAATCGTACTGAAGTTTTGGTTGCTTCTTTTTCAGAAAGTATCGTATTTAATACATGTGAACCTTTATTGCTACCACTTTGGCAAGCACTTCCTCCTGAAACTGCAATTCCTTTTAAATCCAGATTAAATAAAAGTAACGCGTATTCTTTTGGGAACCTCACATTTAAAATAATGTAACTACTTTTAATTTCACTTTCTGATAATCCGTTAAATGCAACCTCTTCAAAATTATTTTTAAGTTTTTTAATAAAATAACTTTTTAATTTTTGAATGTAAGTACTTTCTTCTTCTAAATTAGTTAAGGCTATTTCCAATGCCTTTTCCATTCCCAATATACCATGTATATTTTCAGTTCCAGCCCTTGCCCCTCTTTCCTGCTCACCTCCGTGTAAAATAGGGTAAATACCAAATCCTTTTTTTATGTAAGCAAATCCTACGCCTTTTGGTCCGTTAAATTTATGAGCACTAGCAGTAAAAAAATCTATTGGAGTTTGTTTAACATCAATTTCAAAATGTCCAATTCCCTGAACGGTATCAGAGTGAAATAATGTATTATATGTCAAACACAAGTCGGAAACTATTTTTAAATCTAATACGTTTCCAACTTCATTATTCACATACATTAAACTCACCAATTTTTTACCTTCTGTTTGTTGAAGTAATTGTTCCAAATGATTGTAATCTACATCTCCATTCTCATCTAAATCAACCCACAAAGCAGTAATTTTAAATTCTTTTACAAGGTTTTCAATAGTATGTAGTACGGCATGATGCTCAATTTTAGATGAAATTATTGTAGTTACACCTAAATTTTCAACTGAATTTCGTAAAATTAAATTATCAGCTTCACTACCTCCAGCGGTAAAAATTATTTCATTTGAAGCTGCATTCAAGTATTTTGCAATATTTTTTCGAGCTGTTTCTACCAAAGATTTAGCTTTTCTTCCTATTTGATGTGTTGAAGACGGGTTCCCATAAACAGTAGCCATTGTATTAGTAATAACACTAATTACCTCAGGCAAAATGGGAGTTGTTGCTGCATTATCTAAATATATACTTTTCATTAAAAACAAAAGTAATTAAAATAGTTGGTTTCATTTAACGTTGAATTACTTAAAACACTTATTTTTGTTTTTGAAAATTTTATTTAACTAAACCACTATGGATTGAAAATCCATAGGTTCAAAAAAAATGTAAAGAATGAAATTCTTATTCCAAAATAATATTATCATTATCCAAGTTAGATGGATTACGATGATGTTCGAGATATTCTTGAACCATTTTATCTGTAATGTTACCCGTACTCCAAACACCATAGCCTATCGCCCAAAAATGCCTGCCCCAATAACGTTTATTAAGTACAGGGAATTCCTCTTGAAGTCGTCGAGATGTCCTCCCTTTCAAACGTTTTACAATATCACTGATTTTTTGAGAAGGTCGATATTCTATATGAAGATGTACATGGTCTTTGCTTATAACTCCGCTAAGAATATGAATGTCTTCAGAATCACAAATCTGTTTTACGATATCACGACATCTTACTTGAACATCGCCTTTAAGTACTTGAAAACGATATTTTGTAACCCAAACTATGTGAACTGTGAGTCTAGACACTGTGTGACCCATACGCCTTTGTCCTTTCATATCTCAAAAGTACAAAATTGTGTAGCAACTGAAAGTCTTGCACTAAAGTGCATAGTTTCAACTAACATCTGTGACCAATGAAAAAATTAACACTCCTTTTTTTAACATTCTCATTATTTTCTTGTAATGATGGCAATTTTGATATTCCAGCTTTTGAATTTACAACTACTGTAAATACTTGTGGAGAATATATTCTTTATAAAACAAACAGCAATAGTACTGAAGCAATTGTTTTAACCCTTAATCCTACCAATTTGGGAACTGTAGAAGGTGAAAGTTCTATTACGATATCTACAGATTCAAGTGTAATTTATAGAATTTTTAATAATGGTATAGAATCTAATTATTTTTGCCAAGACATTCCTCCAGCAACACCTGTTGTTGTAAAAGAATTGATTGCTGAAAGTGGTACAATTAACATTTTAACTACTGCAAATTTAACTGATAGTATTGTCACCAGTTACACTTATGAAATTAGTATTTCAAACTTATTGTTTAATGACCTGAATGAACGTATTTTCTTTGAGAATTTTGATTTTGGAATACTAGATATTAGCCTTTAGGGTTTTGGTATATATAAACCTCTGTTGCTCCTAAACCATATTTCTTAAACGAGGCTTCATACCAATTAACAGGGTAGTTTTTAAATAAAAATTCAAGTTCTGTTTTTAAAACTCCTTCTCCAACTCCATGAATGAAAACAACTTTGGGAATTCTATTTCTAATGGCTAACTCTAACTTATGTTTGGCTTCATTTATTTGAATATTTAACATATCATAATTATCCATTCCTTTGGTTGAAGCAGTTAAATGATGAATATGCAAATCTACTTCCATAGGAGGTAATTTATCTTGCTTTACTGTAGATTTAAATTTTGGAGCCTTCTTTTTAGAAGCCATTTGATCTAGCTTTTCTAACAAGTTTTCATTAGATATATCACTAAACTTAGAGAGTTCTCTTTGACTTTCTTTAATTACTACCAGTTCATTTGGAGAAAAATCAAAAGGAAACCCATCAGTAGTTTCTATTACAATTTTATTATTATGTACTTCAATTACTTTTCCTTTAAGCACATCATCTATCACAGCAACACTATCTCCTACTTTAAAACTCATAATACCTCCTTATTTATATAAATAATGAAACAAAGTTAACACAATATTATTGCAGAATATAAAAATTTAATATCAAATGAATTGAAGAGTTACATTTTATTTTTAAGGAAGTTAAATAATCTATATAAAATTTGTACATTTAACATTGTTATAAATTTAAATATCGAAAAAGATGGAACAAAACCAACCTAAAAACTATTTAGTTGAATCAATTTTAGTAACTATTTTTTGCTGCTTACCTTTTGGTATTGCAGGCATTGTTTTTGCCAGTCAAGTAAATTCTAAATTTGCAGCGGGTGATTACCAAGGGGCGCTATAGAAGCTTCTGAAAACGCAAAAAAATGGATGAAATGGGGATTATTTGCAGGAATAGCTATTGTAATTTTATACGTTATTTTTATTTTTGCTTTAGGAGGAGCAGCTATTATGGGCTTAGGAAACTAAATCAATTAATTTTAATGAAATTAAAATATATAGGAATGTTAGTACTTGGAATAGTTTTAGCATTCCTGTTTTTTTATGTAAACCCCAATAATGTTAACTTTTTCCCAAAATGCCCTTTATATGTTACTACGGGTATTTATTGTCCGGGTTGTGGAAGTCAACGTGCTACACACCAGCTTTTACATTTAAACATTTTAGGTGTATTGCAGCAAAACATTTTATACTTTTTTGGTGTGCTTCTTATAGGTTATCATTTAATCGTAATCAGTTTAAATCTATTTTTTAAAAAGCATATTTACAATTATATATATCATCCTAAAACACCTATTATTATTTTAATAATTGTAATCGTTTTTTGGATTCTTAGAAATATTCCTTATTACCCATTTAATCTTTTAGCCCCAAATTAGTAATACTACAATACTTTATGCTCTTATGAATTTACAAATTGCTGCAATTACTCCTGTTTTTATTGTTATCATTTACATAAAAAAACCTGAGTTCGATTAATATTTAAGTAGATTTTTATCATAAGGCTGATCTTTTGTCAATAGATTTTAATAAAAAAAGCACCCTATTGGATGCTTCTGTATTTATTGCAAAGAACTTTTATTCAAAATCTGTTTCCATTTTTATATAGTCTAAAAATTCACGTCTAATTTCTTTGTCTTTAAATTTCCCTCCAAATTCTGAAGTTACCGTACTACTTTCAATATCACGTACTCCTCTAGAATTTACACATAAATGTTTTGCATCAATTACACAAGCAACATCGTCGGTTCCCAATGCTTCTTGCAATGCTTGTACCACTTGCATTGTTAAGCGCTCTTGTACTTGAGGTCGTTTGGCATAATAATCAACAATACGATTCATTTTAGACAAACCTATTACGTTACCATTAGAGATATAGGCAACATGCGCCCTGCCAACAATTGGTAATAAATGATGTTCACACGTAGAATATACCGTAATATTCTTTTCTACTAGCATTTCACCGTACTTATAATTATTATCAAAAGTTGATAATTTCGGTCTGTTTTTAGGATTTAAACCACTAAAAATCTCATTTACATAAGCTTTAGCAACTCTATGAGGTGTTCCTTTTAAGCTATCATCTTCTAAATCCATTCCTAACGTTGTTAAAATATCTTTGACACTTGCCTCAATTCTAAGCAACTTTTCTTGGTCTGAAATATCAAAAGCATCAGCTCTTAATGGAGTTTTAGCAGAAGAGCCAACGTGGTCATCTCCTAGTTCATCTGTTCTATTTTTCATTCCGTCTTTAACTTCAAACATTATCTATTATTTAGCCTGCGAATTTACAACTTACTTTTCAAAGTTATGTTGTGATTTTTAGTAAATCTTCTAAAGTACAAACTTTTTGTTCACCCGTTAACATATTTTTTAATGTATAATTACCATTCACAATCTCATTTTCACCAACAATTACTACAAAAGGTATTGCTCTTCTGTTAGCATAGTTTAGTTGTTTTTTCATTTTAGCACTATCAGGGTACAATTCTGATTTAATTCCTTTATTTCTTAAGTCTATTAGAGCCTTCATACAATAAGCTGCTTCCAATTCTCCAAAATTTATAAACAGCACTTTTGGTTTTGGCAACGCTACTTCATCAAATAAATGTAGCTCTTCCAGTACTAAATAAATTCTATCTAACCCAAACGAAATACCAACACCACTCATATCATTCAATCCAAAAATACCCGTTAAATCATCATATCTTCCTCCTCCTCCAATAGATCCTATTTTAACACCTTCTGGTGCTGTAACTTCATAAATAGCGCCTGTATAATAATTTAATCCCCTTGCTAAAGTAACATCTAATTCCAACGTAGCAGATTGTAATCCTAAAGATTCAACAGCATCTATTACAAATCTTAAATCTTTAACACCTTGTATTCCTTCTTCAGATGCTTCTAATAAATCTTGTAACTGATTTAATTTATCTTGATTATTCCCATTAAATTGAAACAACGGTTGCACTTTATGAATAGCATCTTGTGAAATTCCTTTTGACAACATTTCTTTAATAACTCCCTCAGCTCCAATCTTATCTAATTTATCAAGAGCTACCGTAAAATCAATCAATTTATCTTTTGCGCCAATTATTTCAGCAATACCGGCTAATATTTTTCGATTGTTGAGTTTAATAGTCGTTCCAGTTAATTTTAACTTACTAAAAACGGCATCGTATAGTTGTACAAATTCTACTTCTTGCCATAAACTTTTGCTTCCTACCACATCAGCATCACATTGATAAAATTCTCTAAATCGACCTTTTTGTGGCCTGTCAGCTCGCCAAACAGGTTGCATTTGATAGCGTTTAAACGGAAAAACAATATCGTTTTGATGTTGCACAACATATCGTGCAAAGGGTACTGTTAAATCGTAACGCAATGCTTTTTCTGAGATTTTTGAAGTTATTTTTAAGCTGTCTTTTATTTTTAATAAACTATCGTCAACTTTATTTAAATAATCTCCAGAATTCAATATTTTAAAAATAAGCCGATCTCCTTCATCCCCATATTTGCCCATTAGTGTTTCGGACTTCTCAAACGACGGAGTTTCAATAGGTTGAAAACCATACAATTCAAAAACTTGTTTAATTGTTGAAAAAATATAATTCCTTTTTGCTACTTCTGTGGGTGAAAAATCACGTGTTCCTTTTGGTATGCTTGGTTTTTGTGCCATTCTTAATTATTAGTTTGCAAATATCTAAAATTAAAAAAACTAATTAAAGCTTTTCCTGGTTGTTTCTACTGCTTATTTTCATTTAACTTAAATATTCTATTTGCTTTTTCTAAATCTTCGGGTGTATCAATTCCAATAGCTGGGTAATTGGTTTCTACCATTTTCACTTTTAAGCCGTTAGCTAAAAACCGGAGGTTTTCTAATTTTTCAGTTTTCTCTAACTTATTCATAGGTAATTTAGTAAATTTTAATAAAGATTCTTTTCTAAAGGCATAAATTCCTATGTGTTTAAAATAAGTTGCTTCCAATTTTTCTCTTGGAAATGGTATTGGAGAACGTGAAAAATACAGTGCAAAATTTTGTTCATCAACAACTACTTTTACATTGTTCGGATTGTTAATTTCTTCTTCATCTTCAATTTTCAGCATTAAAGAGGCGATATCAATTACTTTATTTTTATCGTGTTTAAAAACTTCTAGCAGTTCAAATAAAGGCTCTCTTTGTGTAAACGGCTCATCTCCCTGAACATTAACAACAATATCAACCTCCATATTTTCAACAGCTTCAGCTATTCGATCACTTCCAGATTTGTGTTCTTTTTTACTTTTTATTGCTTTACCTCCGTTTGAAGTAATTTCATTAAAAATAATATCACTGTCTGTTACAACGTACACTTCATCAAATAAACTTGTTTTTTTTGTTGCTTCATAGGTTCTTAAAATAACTGTTTTCCCCACTAAATTCTTCATTAATTTCCCTGGAAAACGACTGGCTTCGTATCTAGCAGGAATCATTGCAACTACCTTCATTTATTAATTTTTTTAAAATGTGATTTTCTCAAACGATTTATACTGGCATTTAATTCAAACCCTAATAATAAAATGATTGAATTTATCCAAACAAACAACATAAGAACTAGCAAGGTTCCTATAGAGCCATACAGTTTATTGTAGGTTGCAAATTTTAGCACGTAAATAGCAAATAATTTAAACATAACCAACGTAAGCAATGTTGTTAAAATTGATCCTGGGGCAAAAAAGGCATGGTTTTTCACCCCTTTTGTTCCATACTTGTACAATAGAGATACTGAAACAAAAATTAACAGCACAAAAAATAAAAATCGGCCTTTTTCAATCCAAAAAACATCATTTTCAAGCCAGCCATTTGCTTTTAAATCGTTTATTCCAATTTCAAAATAGATACTTACTGCAACGGTTAAAACCAAAATAAACGATAATAAAATTGCCATTCCCATAGCAATAAAATACTGCCGTAAAATATTACGCATTTCGGTAACATGGTACGAATATTCAAATCCGCCTAAAATAGCATTTACGCCGTTAGTCATTAGAAAAACCGAAGCAATAAATCCAAATGAAAGTAAGCCTCCATATCTATTATTTGCAATATCTGCTATTACTTCTTGCACAGAATTAGCTGTGTTTGGAGGTAATAATTGTTCAATCATAAATAAAAAATCCTTTTGGAATCCTTCAATTGGAACATAGGGAATTAACGTTAAAATAAAGAGTAAAAAGGGAAACAATGCCATAAAAAAACTAAATGCTATTCCTCCTGCTCTTGAGGTTAAAGCACCTTTTACAATACCAATTACATACATTTCAATAACGTCATACAGAGACATCCCATGCAAACCTGGTATTTTTATTTTTTTTACCAATCTTACTACCCAATTTACAATTGGTATTTTATCTAAGCTATCTTCAATTTTTTTTGTCATTAAACTGCTTTTAAACTTAAATCCATATTATAAACTGAATGTGTTAAAGCTCCTGAAGAAATATAATCTACACCACAATCTGCATATTTACGAGCTGTTTCCAAAGTTATTCCTCCAGAAGATTCTGTCAAACATTTATCTCCTATCATTTCAACAGCTTTTCGAGTGTCTTCATAGTTAAAGTTATCAATTAAAATTCTATAAATATTAGCTGATTTTAATATTTCTTCAATTTCTTTTAAACTTCGAGCTTCAACAATAATTTTTAAATCGAGATGATTTTCTTTCAAATAACGCTTTGTTTTATCTATAGCTTTAGTAATACCACCAGCAAAATCTATGTGATTATCTTTCAACATTATCATATCGTATAATGCAAATCTATGATTTTCTCCTCCTCCTATTTTAACCGCCCATTTTTCAATAGCCCTTATACCTGGAGTCGTTTTTCTGGTATCTAAAATTTTAGTTTTGGTTCCTTTTAGTAAATTTACAAACTTATTTGTTTTTGTTGCTATAGCACTCATACGCTGCATAGCATTGAGTACTAAGCGTTCAGCCTTTAAAATAGATAGAGAACTACCCGAAACATAAAAAACAATATCACCATATTTTACCTCTTCCCCATCATTAATTAAAGTTTCAATCTCCAAATTTATATCTACATATTTAAAAATTTTCTTGGCAAATTCTACCCCGGCAATTATACCAGCTTCTTTTACCAACAGTTTTGCTTTACCTCGTTCACTTTCTGGAATGCAAGCTAATGAACTGTAATCTCCACCTCCAACATCTTCTCTAATAGCATTTGAGATAATAATATTTAGTTCTTTTTCAAATTGTTTTTTGCTAATCATTTTATGCTATTTTGTAACAAAAATAACTTTTTTATTTTCAAAAAATTCATCTTTATTTCTTTTTATATTTACCAAATGAAAATTAAATTGTTAACCATTGGTAAAACCGATGATAAAAATTTACAAATTTTGATAGAAACCTATCAAAAAAGATTAAAACATTACATTAAATTTGAGCTCGAAATTATCCCAGATATTAAAAATGTGAAGAATTTAAGTGAATCTCAACAGAAAGAAAAAGAAGGTGAACTTATTTTAAAAAAAATAAGTGCTACAGATGCTTTGGTTTTGTTAGATGAAAAAGGGAAAGAGTTTCGTTCCATAGAATTTTCAAAATTCCTTCAACAAAAAATGAATTCGGGTATAAAACAATTGGTGTTGGTTATTGGTGGACCTTATGGATTTTCAGAGGCAATTTATAAAAAGGCACAAGGTAAAATAGCTTTATCTAAAATGACATTTTCACATCAAATGATTCGGTTATTTATTGTTGAACAAATTTATAGAGCATTTACCATTTTAAAAAACGAACCTTATCATCATGAGTAAATTAAAACTTGTTTTCGCTACAAACAATCAAAACAAACTAAAAGAAGTACAGGCCATACTTACCAATTTTGAAATTGTTAGTTTAGCAGATATTCATTGTTTTGAGGATATTCCTGAAACTGCTGAAACACTTGAAGGAAATGCAATTATAAAGGCGAATTTCATCACAAAAAAATACGGCTTAAACTGTTTTGCCGATGATACTGGTTTGGAGGTTGAAGCGTTGAATAATGAGCCTGGAGTTTACTCAGCACGTTATGCAGGTAAAGAAAATAACGCTGATGAAAATATGGAGAAATTGTTAAAAAATCTTGGAGATAATACAAATAGAAATGCTCAGTTTAGAACTGCAATAGCATTAAACATCAACGGGAAACAACATTTGTTTGAAGGAGTTTGTAAAGGAACCATTTTAAAAGAAAAACAAGGAAAAAGTGGCTTTGGGTATGATCCTATTTTTATGCCAAATGGCTATAAAAAATCATTTGCTGAGATGAGTTTAATTGAAAAAGGAACCATAAGTCACAGAGGTAAAGCAATGAAAAAATTAATAACCTTTTTAGCTGAGCATTCTTGATAAATCCAATAAAATCATATAGAAATATTTTTGTACTGTTAACTTTAGCATTACTTCTAACTATCTTTATAAATATTAGTTTAGGTTCAGTTTCAATACCTTTAAAACAAATTTTCCGGTCATTTTTCACTGGTGAAGTAGAAAAAGAATCTTGGAAATCTATCATTTTAAACTACCGGCTACCCAAAGCAATTACAGCTATGATTGTTGGTTCTGGCTTGTCAATTAGTGGCTTATTAATGCAAACTCTTTTTAGAAATCCGCTAGCCGGCCCTTTTGTTTTAGGAATAAGCTCTGGAGCAAGTTTAGGAGTGGCCATTTTAGTAATGGCTGGTTTTTCAGGGGCCTTATTAATTAATTCTTTCGGAATTGTAATAGCAGCAAGTGTTGGTGCTGGCTTGGCTTTTTCATTTGTGCTGTTAGCATCCATACGAGTTAAAGACAGCGCAACGTTATTAATTATAGGCTTAATGGTAGGCAGCATTACCGGAGCAGTAGTTGGCACCTTGCAATATTTTAGCTCAGCAAAACAATTACAAGCATTTACCATTTGGACTTTTGGGTCTCTAAGTAATGTTAGCATCAAGGACCTTCCTTTGTTCTTTGGTTTCACAAGTATGGGTTTAGTGGTTTCTTTCCTCTTGTTTAAACCAATGAATGCAATTTTATTAGGAGAGCAGTCTGCTCAAAGCTTGGGGGTAAATATTAATAAGCTACGGAATGGAATTTTACTGTCTACCGGCTTATTAGCTGGGGTTGTAACAGCCTATTGTGGTCCCATTGCATTTATTGGTATTGCAGTTCCGCACTTAACACGAGCGATTATTCCTACCAGTGATCATAAAAAACTAATATCAGCAGTGTTTTTAATGGGCAGCTTAGTTTTGCTTATTTGCGATATCATTGCGCAACTACCAGGTAGCCAATTTGTGCTTCCCATTAATGTAGTAACCTCCATTTTAGGAGCTCCTGTGGT
>JAKIVA010000089.1 GCA_021647265.1 Lutibacter sp. | reverse complement strand
ATAAATCTCTCTAGGGGTGTATCAAAAATACTTAATTGAGGTGTCTTGTCTTGTTTACCAACCATATCTGCAAGCTTTTTTACTAAGATACGTATTTGCTTGCAGTTTTAAAAACTTATTGAAAGAGCTTATCAACTGATTATCAATAATCTAATTGTTTTTAAGGGATGACTAAGTAGCTGAAATGATATTAGAAATTTTAAATAGTCTGTCATTCCTGCGAAGGCAGGAATCTAAACTTGGCTTGTAATGGATTCCTGCCTTCGCAGGAATGACAATGCTAAAAGAAATCATAATTTAACTTAGATTATGTTTTTTAATTAGTTAAATAAAATGTCAATGGTAGCGTAGTCGAGAACTATATCGAATATAAATAGGTTCTGACTCCGCTCAACTTAACACTAACAAAGAGAATTACTAAATTCGAAATATGAAACTATCTACTTACCTCTATCGTTTTAATTCAAAACTGAAAACTCAATAGTAGAATCTGTAAATACAGTATGTGTTTGTGTTTTAAAATCTTCTTTTTTTGCTTTAAAAATATTAGGTACAAAAGTTTGTGGATTTAAATCAATTAACGGAAACCACGTGCTTTGCACTTGTATTTGTAGCTTGTGACCTTTTTTAAAGGTATGATTGATATCTTGTAGCACAAAATTCACTGCTGTTTTTTTATTGGGAATAAACGGCTCTGGGTTTGTAAAACTATTTCTGAATTTTCCACGCATTACTTCACTACGAACCATTAAAAAATAATTACTCATTTTTAAATGGCTTTGCATTCCTTCTTGTTCTTGTGCATCCGCAGGAAAAACATCAATTACTTTTACAATCCAATCGGCATCGGTACCTGTAGTTGCCACTTTTAAATTGGCTTTAATTTCTCCAATTAGTGTTAAATCATTTTCTAAAACGGGTGTTTCAAAAACTAACACATCACTTCGTCTGGCAGCAAAACGTTGGTCATCGGTCATGTATTTTCGCGGTGTAAATACCGTTTTAATATCTTCAGAATAGGGAACAGGTTTTTTAATATCACTAACAAATTTAATTCCTTTTTCTGTAGGTTTTTGAACGGTTAATTTCTGGTTGTTAGCTAAATAGTATTTTATTTTTTTAGTATTTTTAGGAGGCCAAGTTGTGAAAGATTCCCATTTTTTTGCGCCAGAATCATACACGTAAGCTTCAGGTAATCCGGAGTTTTTATCGCCATTTTCTTTTAAAAAGTGATTAAAGAATCTAGTTTCCACATTTTTTTGGTAATTGATAGATATTGAATCTCCAAAGTAAAAATTTCCTACACTATTTTTAACCTTGGTTCTTGCCCATTGTCCGTGACTCCACGGACCAAAAACCAACGTGTTGTAATTATCCAGATTGTATTTTTCAATAGTTTTATAAGTTTCTAAAGCACCGTATAAATCTTCAGCATCAAATTCACCTCCAACTACCATTGTAGCCACGTGAGACTTGATGTTTTTTAAATGCTGAATAATTCCTTTTTTTTGCCAGTTTTCATCGTAATTTGGGTGTTCTGTTAATTCTTTCCAAAAGAAATCACTACTTACATTATTTGTGTTTAGTTTAGGTTTATCTAAATTTTCGTATTCAAAATAATGGTTGAGATTACTCAACGGACCTGCATCTAAAAAAAACTGATATTGGTCTTTTGTTTTTAAATCGGGTATTTTATACCAAGCAGTATCTGTAGGTTTGTTTTTTGGTGTACCGAATAAGGAAGTTGCTCTAAAATAACTCAATAAATAAGCTCCGTTATGGTGGAAATCATCAAAAAAGAAATCACCTATACTGGCTTGTGGTGAAGAAGCTTTTAAAGCTGGGTGCGCATCAATAGTAGAGCAAGTGGCGTAAAAACCAGGATACGAAATTCCCCAAGTACCTACATTTCCATTATTATTTTTAACATTTTTTACCAACCAATCTATCGTGTCATACGTATCTGAGCTTTCATCAATATCGGTACTATCTTTTTTATTGGGGATATAAGCACGCATATTAACATAAGTGCCTTCGCTCATCCAACGTCCACGTACATCTTGATACACCATAATATTACCTTCTTTCATAAGAAATTGATTCGGCCCAATTTTTTTTCTGAATTTATCTGCACCATAAGGTTTACAGCTATAAGGAGTTCGTTGCAATAAAATAGGATATTTTTTGCTAGTATCTTTTGGAGCATAAATAACAGTAAATAGCTTTACACCATCACGCATCGTAATGGTAGTTTCAGTTTTGGTATAATTTTCTTTAGTGTAGTTTTCTTTTTGTTGATTTGTGCTTGTTGATTTTGAGCAACTAGTTGTTAAAAAAGCAACCAAAAGTATAATTAGTACTCTAAGAATTTTATTTTTCATGTGAAGATTGGTTTGTAAGATTGTAAATCTACAAAAAATCACTTTTTAAAATGTTAAAGCAATTGTAAATGTGTTTTATAAATTCATATTTACAATTGAAATAGATAAAAGTACCCAACCTACAATCAAAAATAAACCACCAATTGGAGTAATTGGACCTAAAAATGTTAATTTTTTGTTTTTTGCTGAAGAAATTACCAAACCATAAATACTGAATGAAAATAACAGTATACCAATTATAAAACTGTATACCATATATTTTTCTAAAACCCTTTCTAAGTTGAAGTTAAACCCAACAAATAATAAAATTATCGCATGATACATTTGATATTTTACACCAGTTTCAAAACTTTTTAATTGTTCATTATCTAATATTTTCTTTAAAGCGTGTGCTCCAAAAGCACCAAATACAACGGCTAAACCTCCTAAAACACTAGCAAAAAGTAATGTGAATTGAATCATTATTGTTTGAATTTTAATTGGTAAAACTAACTAATAATTACCAATTTATTTAAAAGTAGGCTTTCTGCTTACTTTAGTACGCTAAAACCATAAACTTTAAGCATATAGCATAAAATAGTGCAAAAATTTTGCCAAGTCTTTTTTTTTTTTTTTTTACATTTGACCTGAAAAAAGATACAAACCCCAAAAAAAATTGCCAAAATGAAAGAAAGAATTGCTATAAATTTCCTTTTATATACTATTAAATATGGTTGCTGAGCGGAGTCGAAGCAAGCAAAGTCAGGAATCTTATGATTACTAGCATAAATATGTTTGTTTATCTAATAATAAAAAAATAGAAGTATGGTTACTGAGCCTTTCGACTATCGCTCAAGATAAACTTAGTCGAAGTAAAAAAATCCTCTGTTTGTAAAATTTTAAGAACACAATACGCTAATAAAATGTTTAACCTAAAACCACTAACTATGACATAGCTACTATAACAAACAGAGGATAGTATTACAAAAGTAATACACCTCGCAGTTAATACAAAATATTAAGGCGTAATTATATGCGCTATTAACTAATTTAAATTTTTAGAAAATGAGAAAATTAATTTTTAGCATTAAAGCTATCGTATTTATATTAATATTTCAAAGTTGTGACAATATAGATTTTGGAGGTAATCCCCCGCCAACCTGCGAATGGGATGAAGAGAATCAAGTAGTCTTTTATGACTTACAATTAAGTTTTCCTTCAGGACTATCTAATTGGCATAGCAACTTAATTCCTATTGATAAAATTGAACGTTCACTTAACAGTATTATTGAAGTCAATGGTAATGTTGGTTCGTCTTCACAAGCAAAAATATCAGTTACAATGAAATCTGACGGGACTAGTTGTATTGGAGAAAAATCTGTAGCTTTTATGAAAGGTGCGTCAGAAGTTGGCATTAGCAATATTGTTGTCCCTTTTGTATCTAATGCAGTTTTTATTGGAGAAGTAACCGTTGGTATTAGAACCGATACATTTGTCAATACTGTTGGCAATGGAAATTATTACCATGTGTTGTGGAGTGGGGCAGGAAACGATCCTAACGGAAGAATTGTTGGTAATATATCAGGTACAAAGGTTACCTATGGTAATTTTAATGGAACTACTTCGATAGTAATTTCTAAGGATGGTTCTTATATAAAAAACGGACAGAAAGTATACATGTAAAATAAAATATTATGAAAAAAACAAATTATAGATCACAGTACATTTTATTAATGATTGTTGGATTTCTACTTTCATGTAACAATGACAAAGACATGGAAGTAACAACCATACAAGAACCATTTATTGAATTAAAATCAAGCTACAATTTATTAGATATTACACCTAATGTGTATCACGATTATTTTAAACAAACCGAGCATAGTATGGGTTATTCTTCTTTAAAAGCTAATTCGTTAAGTGAACATTCTGTAGTAGAAATAATTAACATCAAAGATGAAAAAAAGGTAGTACATTTATCTATTAACAGTAAAACAATTGATAATTTTGCAATGTCAAGAACAATATCAAAGTCAAGTAGTTCAGATATTTATGGGAAAACAATTCATTTTAAGATTAGTAAAGAGGCTAATTCTATGAAAAGTACAGATACGTCTTCTGAAACGGAAGTGGAAATGTATGTTCCAGAGTTAGTAGAGATTACTAATCCAAAAATAGAAAGTGAAGACAATCTTTTTCCTATATGTTATTATGAGGATTTTGTTTTAGAATGGAATGCAGACCCTAATAATGAAGAAGGTTTAGTGGTAATTGTAGAGTATTTTGGAAATAATGCCATTCCTCAAAATTCTACAAATGAACATATTTTAAATACCGATATTATTGATACAGATGATGGACATATTGTTTTAAACAATGATTTATTCAAAGATATACCTAATTTAAGTATTGTTCACTTAGTTTTACTAAGAGGTAATGTAACAATACAAGAAATAGAAGGAGAATTGTACAAGTTTTTTGCGGAATCTCATGTAAGACTTCCAATTATTTTGGTAAAAGATTTAACTACCATTGCAAAAGAGTAAATTTTAACTATAAAGTTAGGTTGGTTAATTACTGATTGAACTTAACTTTTACTATTATATTAATAATTTGAAAACAACTCGTTTTACAATATTCTTATTAATACTACTTGTAACTTCTAGCAATCATAGCTTGAACGCACAACATAAAAATGATTTTGAGGCGGGTTTGTTTAATATTGGTTTTGGTGGAGTTGTAGGGGGTATAGGTGCAATAATTAATAAAAAGCCCAACGAAAAAACGGGAAAGGTCTTTTTAAAAGGTTTTTATCAGGGAGCATTAGGAGGATATATGCTTTTTGAAAGTAAACGTTTGGTTGGTAAATTTGGTAAAACTAAAAACTATAATTATGTATGGCCATCAAAACTTATCAATAGTGCAGGGATATCTATCATAGAAAATGCATCTGCTAATAGAAATTTTTGGGAACGTTGGCATATCAATTTTGGCTTTAATCGTTTTGAATTTTACACTAAAAATAAATTTAAAATGACGTATAGAATTATGCCGTTTGCTTTGAGCAATACTATTTATGGTTTTACGCAAGGTAAATTAGATATAAATACCTCTCTCAAAGTAGGGAGTTTTGTGTTTGTCGCAAATAAGATTAAATCCAACAGTGTAGCTAATTCATCTGGACAAGCAATAGCTAATTCAATATTAGTTTTAAAAAATTCAATATTTTCAAAAAAAACTATTATTTCCCATGAACTTATTCACACTTATCAATATGAGAGTTTCTCTAGCCTAAATTCTTTTCTTAATAAACCTACTAATAAATTAAAATTAAATTATAAATGGATAAAAATATACCATAAAATATTTTATACAGACTTTAACTTTTTAACAATGCGAGGGTTATATGATTTGAGTAATAATTATAATACTAGTTTTTTTGAAAAAGAAGCAAGGTATTATGCAGAATAGGAAAGCAATGTTTGCCAACAACGGTAATTGTTACACAAGGCAGTAATAAACTATAAAACACAATTCAAAAACTCCTTTTTAAGGGGGTTTTTGTTTTTTGTAATTGTATTAAAACTTCAATTTTAAAAGGGCACTAATCCTCTTATATGAAGTGGAAATAAGGCTGTTATTTCTAAAATAAAATGATGTATTGCTTTTGCATCACTTTTTAGAGTTTTGGAGATGAATTTTAAATACTTATTCAAGTTATAAGTCATTGCTTAAAGATGCATAACCTTAATTTGCTTGTTGTAAGCCAATAGTGTTTATTTTCCGTAAGCCCATAAACTGAGTGAGCGTTCCAAATATAGGCTCAACGGTACTTTACCGTTTACCTTTCATGTGTCTTCCTTTCTTGCTATTTACTCAGCTATATTTCGTTGGTATTAAAATCAAATCATTATGCCTTGGAAAGAAACCACAACTATGGAACAAATTATTTGTGAAAGGAGATCAGGAAAATCTACCATTATAAATCTAATAAATCGTTTTTACGAAATTAATGAAGGTAAAATATGCATTGATAATCACAATATTAAACAATATACTTTAGAATCATTAAGAAAGAAAATAGCGGTTGT
>JAKIVA010000022.1 GCA_021647265.1 Lutibacter sp. | reverse complement strand
AAGCTGTAATGAAATCCGTATATTTGGCAGTAAGAGAAGCAACCAAAAAATGGTCTATGCCAATTAGAAATTGGGGGATTATTCTCAATCAGTTCTTAACAATATATGACAAAAGGGTCAGACTTTAATTAAAAAATCTAACCCAAGTTATTTTAACTTACACACTTTTTAGGATAGTGTCAAAAAAATCGCCTAAAAATTACTTTTTAGACGACCTCTTTTTATTTAGCTAATTTCTTTTCAGCTTTTTCTTAACTTCAATTTCTTGATAAGCTTCAATAACATCTCCTACCTCTATATTGTTGTAGTTCTTAATTTGCAAACCGCAATCATATCCTTTAGAAACTTCTTTAGCATCATCTTTAAAACGTTTTAAAGATGATAATTCACCTGAGTGTATAACAACATTATCTCTTAAAATTCTAATTTTAGAATTTCTAAATATTTTACCACTAACTACCATACAACCAGCAATATTTCCAACTTTAGAAATTTTATACACTTCTCTTATTTCAACATTTCCTGTTACTTCCTCTTTAATCTCGGCAGATAACATTCCTTCCATTGCATCCCTTAAATCATTAATAGCATCGTATATAATAGAATATGTTCTAACATCAATTTCTTCGTTATCAGCTAAAGTACGTGCATTACCAGAAGGCCTTACGTTAAACCCTACAATAATTGCTTCAGAAGCAGAGGCTAGTAACACATCAGACTCTGTTATGGCTCCAACACCTTTATGGATAATATTTACTTGAATTTCATCGGTTGAAAGTTTTTGGAAAGAATCAGTTAAGGCTTCAACTGAACCATCAACATCACCTTTTAAAATGATATTTAATTCTTTAAAGTCTCCTAACGCTATTCTACGTCCAATTTCATCTAAAGTGATATGACGTTGCGTTCTAACCGATTGTTCACGTTGTAATTGTGATCGTTTTGAAGCTATTTGCTTAGCTTCTTTTTCATCTTCAAAAATATGAAACTTATCTCCTGCTTGTGGTGCTCCATCTAAACCAAGAATAGAAACTGGTGTTGAAGGGCCTGCTTCTATCATACTATTACCTCTTTCATCAAACATAGCTTTTATTTTCCCACTATGCTTACCCGCTAGCATGAAATCACCTATTTTTAAAGTTCCTTCTTGTACTAATATTGTTGATACATATCCACGTCCTTTATCTAGTAGAGCTTCAACAACAGTACCAACTGCATGTTTGTTCGGATTTGCTTTTAAATCTAACATTTCCGCTTCTAAAAGCACTTTTTCAAGTAATTCATCAATACCTTCTCCTGTTTTTGCAGAAATATTATGTGATTGTATTTTCCCTCCCCAATCTTCAACTAATAAATTCATAGCCGAAAGCTGTTCTTTAACTTTATCGGGATTGGCATTGGGTTTGTCAATTTTATTTATTGCAAAAATAATTGGCACACCTGCAGCTTGTGCATGACTTATTGCTTCTTTTGTTTGTGGCAT
Source organism: Lutibacter sp. (assembly GCA_021647265.1). GTDB lineage: Bacteria > Bacteroidota > Bacteroidia > Flavobacteriales > Flavobacteriaceae > Lutibacter. The sequence continues at coordinate 40,579 of JAKIVA010000022.1, read as the reverse complement.
TACATCATCATCGGCCGCAATTACAATAACAACAATATCTGCAACTTGACCTCCACGAGCACGCATTGCTGTAAAAGCTTCGTGACCTGGGGTGTCTAAAAAAGCAATTTTTTGACCGTTTTTTAATTCTACACTGTAGGCTCCAATATGTTGGGTTATACCTCCTGATTCTCCTGCAATTACATTTTCTTCACGTATAAAATCTAGCAATGAAGTTTTACCATGGTCAACATGTCCCATTATTGTAATAATTGGAGCTCTTTGTTCCAATTCTTCTTCAGTATCTTTATGCTCTTCAATAGCTTCTTCTACCTCTGCACCAACAAAGTTTAAAGTATAATCAAACTCTTCAGCAACAATAGCAAGGGTTTCAGCATCTAAACGCTGATTCATTGTCACCATCATTCCAAGAGACATACAAGCAGAAATAATATCTGTAACAGGTATATTCATCATAGTGGCAATTTCGCTAACTGTAACAAACTCAGTCACTTTTAGCACTTTACTTTCAATTGCTTGCAACTCTTGATCAATGTCTGATTGCTGACGGTGTTGATCTCGTTTATCTCTCCTGTATTTTGCTCCTTTTCCTTTTTTAGATTTACCTTGTAGTTTTTCTAAGGTTTCTCTAACTTGTTTTTGAACATCAGCTTCTGAAGGTTCTTCTTTTACTATTTGCTTCCGTCCTCCATGACGCTGAGGTCCTCTAGCACCTGGTCTATTTTGCCCATGAGAACCTGGTTTTTTACCATTATAAGCCGGTGCTTTTTTTACAATGCGTCTTCTTTTCTTTTTGTTAGTGTCAGTTGTTTCTTTTTTAACAACAGGTACCGCTTTCTTCTTTTTAGGTTTTTCAAATTGTTTTAAATCAATTGTTTTACCTGTAATTTTTGGTCCATGTAGTTTTTTATAATTCGTAGCAATTTTTTGAGATGATGAGGTTTCTACATTCTCATCTTTTTTAGACTTTTCAATCTTTGCTTCTTTATCACTAGATTTAGATACCTTTTCTTGTTTATCTTCTTTTCCTGTAGTTATTTTTGGTTCAACCTTTTCAACTTCTTTTATTTGTTTTTTTACCTCTGTTTTGGTTATTTCTTTTTTTATTTCTTCAACTGGTTTTTTAGCTGGTTCTTTGGCTGGTTCTTTTTCTTCTACTTTAGCTTCAGGTACTTTAGCTTCAGGTTTAACCTCTTCTTTCGGTTCAACTTTAGATTCCTTTTCTATCTCTTTCTTAACATCTTCTTTAGGCTCAATATTAATTTTACCAACAGTTTTAACTTCCAATTTTTCAGCTCTGGCTTTAACAACAACTTTTTTAGCCTCTTCTTCAAGACGCTGTCTCTCCATTTTTTCTTCAGCAGCTATTCTAAGGGCCTCTTTCTCTTTTCTTTTTTCTTCACTAACTTCTTTTGAAGCTACTTTTTTACTTCTATCAGTTTGAAAACCATCTAATAGTATTTCATACTCCTCATTAGATATTTTTGTTGTAGGCCTTGCTTCTATTTCAAACCCTTTGTTTGCTAAGTGCTCAACAGCTCTATCTAGAGAAATATTCAATTCTCGTAATACTTTATTTAGTCTCAATTTTTTGTTGTCAGCCATATAGTTATTTTTTAGCCAATTATTGTTGAATTACCAGAAATTAATCTTCAAATTCTTCTCTTAATATTTTTTGAACTTCTAGAATTGTTTCCTCCTCTAAATCTGTTCTTTTTAACAGTTCTTTTACATCTTTTTCCAGTACGCTTCGTGCGGTATCTAAACCAATTTTATTAAATTCTTGGATCACCCAAGCTTCTATTTCATCAGAAAATTCAGTTAATTCAACATCATCTTCAGCTTCAACGCCTTCTCTTTGAACATCTAAATCATACCCTGTTAATTGTGACGCTAACCGAATGTTAACACCATTTTTACCAATAGCCTTAGAAACTTCCTCTGGCAATAAAAATACATCAACTCGTCCTTTTTTCCCATCAGCTCTTCCTTCTTCTTCATGAATTTTCATAGAAACAACTTTTGCAGGGCTTAAAGCTCTTGCAATATACAATTGTGTATTTTTGGTATAATTAAGTACATCTATATTTTCATTTCCTAATTCTCTAACAATACCATGGATACGGGATCCTTTCATCCCAACACAGGCTCCTACAGGGTCAATTCTATCATCATAGGAATCTACAGCTACTTTTGCTTTTTCCCCTGGTATCCTTGCTACACCTTCAATAGTAATTAAACCGTCAAAAACCTCTGGAATTTCTTGTTCAAATAATTTAACTAAAAATTCAGGTGCTGTTCTTGACAAAATAATTACAGGTTTATTACCTCGCAATTCTACCGTTTTAATAATACCTCTAACTGATTCTCCTTTTCTAAAATAATCTGAGCGTATTTGCTCACTTTTAGGCAATATAATTTCATTGCCATCATCATCTAATAAAATAATAGCGTTATGACGAATGTGATGAACCTCTGCACTATAGATATCACCTTCTAGTTCTTTAAAGTGTTTAAACGTATTTGTACTGTCATGCTCATAAATTTTTGAAATAAGGTTTTGACGTAAAGCTAAAATTGCTCTTCTTCCAAGATCTACCAATTTTACTTCTTCTGATACATCTTCACCAATTTCAAAATCTGGCTCTATTTTTTGAGCCTCAGAGAGTTCAATCTCTTCATTTGGATCTTCAACTTCTCCATCAGCTACCACAACTCTATTTCTCCAAATTTCTAAGTCTCCTTTATCTGGGTTTATAATTATATCAAAGTTATCATCAGATCCAAATTTCCTTTTTAAAGCAGCCCTAAATACTTCTTCAAGTATTGCCATTAGCGTAACTCTATCTATATTTTTATCTCCTTTAAACTCTGAAAATGACTCAATTAATGCTAAATTTTCCATGCATTCTCTTAATTAAAATATTATTTTCACTTTTGCTTCTAAAATCTCTTCAAACCGTATGGTTGCATTTTTAACTACTGTTATTTTCCCTTTCCCTATTGGTTTTGGTTCTCGCGCTGTCCATTCTAATTCAATTTCATTTTCAGTCACGTTTTTAAGTATGCCTTGAACCGTTGTATTATCTTGTAATTTTACGTCAAGAGTACGGTTGATATTTTTCACATATTGCCTTCTGTTTTTTAGAGGGTTCGCAACATCTGGAGATGTAACTTCTAATGAAAAATCTTCCTCTTCTCTATCTAAATTATGTTCAATTTCTCTACTGATTCTAATGCATTCTTTTAACGATACACCTTTATCCCCATCAACCTCAACATAAATTTTATTATCTGCTAAAAATTTCAATTCTATTAAAAAAAGCTCCGTATTTTGTTCTAGAGCATTACTTAATAAATTTTTAACTTTTTCTTTATCCATAATCAGTATAAAAAGAGGGGACTTACCGTCCCCTCCTATCCTTCTATTTTATTCAAATTCTGTGCAAATATAGTAACAATTTTTTAATTGATAAAAAATCATTCTTCTTTTTAATTTAAAATTATTAACTTTACATTCGGCATATTAATCTTTACCACGAATTTTTATGAAAAACATCTTAGTCCCTGTAGATTTCTCAAATCAAGCAAAATACGCTGCAAAAGTTGCTTCAGACATTGCTAAACTAACAAATTCAAAAATATTTTTATTACATATGTTGGAATTACCAACAGGAGTTGTAGACCCTTCTAGCTTTGGAAATTCAAGCAATACGCCTACCACTTTACTGTTTTTAAAAAGAGCTCATGAAAAGTTTGAGGATTTTAAAAATTTACCTTTTTTTAAAGGTGTAGAAGTTGAAGATTCCGTACAATTTCACAAAGCTTATGATGGTATAATTGATGAGAGTAAAAAACAAAATATAGACTTAATAGTAATGGGTTCAAAAGGGACTTCAGGGCTTGAGGAGATGTTAGTTGGCTCAAATACTGAGAAAGTTGTTAGAAACTCCGATGTACCGGTGCTTGTTATTAAACAAGAAGTTGAAAATTTTAAGATTGAAAATATTGTTTTCGCTTCTAATTTTCATCAAAAAAGTAAACCAACATTCCAAAAAATATTAGATTTTTCTTCTCTCTTTAACGCTCGACTACATTTACTTAAAATTAACACAATTCATAATTTTGAAACAACAAAAGAATCTAGTGATGCCATTAGAAATTACATCAATGGATATGATTTGGGTGAGTATACACTAAATATTTATAACGATGTTTCTATTGAGGCTGGTATTCTAAACTTTGCCACAGTTATTGACGCTGATGTAATATTACTAAACACAAGTAGAAAACGTGGATTAGCTCATTTATTTACTGGAAGCATTGGAGAAGATTTAGCAAACCATGCTAAATTACCAGTAGTTACCTTTAAAGTATAAAACAAAAGAATACAAAAAAACTCCAACGTATAGTTGAAGCTTTTTGTTGACCCACAAGGATTCGAACCTTGACTGACGATACCAAAAACCGGAGTGCTACCATTACACCATGGGTCATTTTGAGGGTGCAAATTTAAGCCAAAGTTTTAATTTGGCAAATAATTTCTAATTTTTTTTATAAAAATCACTTTTAACAACACTTTAATACTTTCTTAAACCTCTAGCGCGTTATTACCGTTAATATTAAAGTTTATTTTACTAAATTCGCTTCGATAAATTTTTTTTTATGAATTCATTCAATTTTTCTAAATGGAACACCATTCTTGGATGGGTTGCTTTTTCAATAGCTTTAATAACATATTCACTTACACTAGAGCCTACTGTTAGCTACTGGGATTGTGGTGAATATATTTCCACAGCTATAAAACTTGAAGTTGGCCATCCTCCTGGAGCTCCTTTGTTTCAAATGTTAGGTGCATTTTTTGCCATGTTTACTTCAGATGTAACGGAAATTGCTAAAATGGTAAACTTTATGTCAGCACTAGCCAGTGCTTTTACCATATTATTTATGTTTTGGACAATAACCGCCTTGGCAAAAAGACTCATGAAAAATTCATCTGAATTAACTAAAAGCACCTCTATTGCCATTTTAGGGAGCGGACTTGTAGGGAGTTTAACCTATACTTTTTCCGATAGCTTTTGGTTTAGTGCTGTTGAAGCTGAAGTATACGCAATGTCTTCTTTTTTAATGGCATTATTATTTTGGCTTGGTTTGCACTGGGAAGCTGAAATGGATAAACCTCAAGGTAATAAATGGTTACTACTTATTAGTTTTGTTGTTGGATTGTCATTTGGAGTTCATATTTTATCGCTATTAGTAATCCCCTCAATTGTTTTCTTATACATTTATAAAAAATATAAAATTTTAACTGTTCAGCAATTTATTATTGCCAATATAATTTCTGTATTGGTATTAATGTTTGTGTTTAAAATGTTGTTTCCTTACACTTTAAAATATTTTAGTGCTTTAGAATTGTTTTTTGTAAATTCTATTGGACTACCTTTCAACTCAGGAAGTATTATTGCGGGTATATTATTAGTTGTTTTATTTTACTTCGGAATAAAGTATACTCATAAAAAGAATTTAGTTGGTGCAAATACAATTATATTATCGGTACTTTTTATAATGATTGGTTTTTCATCATGGTTAATGCTACCTATAAGGGCAAATGCTAATACAACCATTAATGAAAATAATCCTTCAAGCGCACGAGAACTATTAGCCTATTACGATCGTGAACAGTACGGTGATGCAAATGTTTTTTATGACACTTATTATTCTCTTATTTACAATAGAGATGTTGATGCTGAAAACCCCACTAGAGATGATAAACCAAAGTATGAGAAAGATGAAAAAACAGGAAAATACATCATTGTAAATAAATACAAAGATGCTTTACCAAATTGGAGCAGTAAACATAAAGGTTTTATTCCTAGAATGGTAAGTACTGATGCCAATGTAATTAGAAATTACAAAGCAATAGCAGGAATACCTCAAAACAGTAAACGAAGACCAACTTTTATTGAGAACATTAAGTTTATGATTGACTTTCAATTTGGTTATATGTATGCTCGTTATTTTATGTGGAACTTTGTTGGTAGACAAAATGACGAACAAGGTCAGTTAGATTTACAAAATGGGAATTGGTTAAGCGGTATTAAATTTATTGATGAATTACACCTAGGTCCACAATCTAATTTACCATCTGATGTGAAAAATAATAAAGGTAGAAACACCTATTACTTTCTTCCTTTTATTTTGGGGATTATCGGTCTCGTTTTTCAACTTAAAAAAAATAAAAATGATTTTTACACTCTATTCCTTTTCTTTGCTTTTACAGGATTAGCTATTATATTTTATACAAACCCAAAACCCTTTGAGCCAAGAGAAAGAGATTATGCCGTTGTAGGTTCATTCTACATTTTTGCTATTTGGGTTGGATTTGGTGTGTTGGCTTTATTTGAAAAATTAAAAAAATACACAAAACCAACTATGGTAGCTATAACCGTTACTTTAATTTCATTAATAGCAGTACCAGTGCTAATGGCTTCTGAAAACTGGAATGATCACGATAGATCAAACCGATATACATCACACCTAAATGCAAAAGCATATTTAGACTCTTGTGCTGAAAATGCCATACTCTTCACCATTGGAGATAATGACACTTTTCCTCTGTGGTATATGCAAGAGGTTGAAAATTATAGAACCGATATGAAATTGATTAACACCAGTCTTTTCCAAACCGATTGGTATATTGATCAAATGAAACGAAAAACATACAAAGCAGATCCTATTCCTTCTCAATTAACTCATGACCAATACAAATTAGGAACTTTGGATGTCGCTTATTACTTTGAAGAAATTTTTCCTCAATTAAAAGACTCTGTAGTTGATATTAAGTATTTTATGAAATGGATACAAAGTGATAAAGATATTACATATTATGATTTAGACGATGATGGCATCCCTGAAAAAGTATTACCAACAAACAAAATTAGAATACCTGTGGATAAAGAGGCCGTTTTAAAATATGGAGTTGTGGCACAAAAGGATGCCGATTTAATTGTACCGTATATTGATGTTGAAATTCCAAGTACACTATCTAAAAATAGAATTTTAATGTTAGATATTTTAGCTAATAATAATTGGGAAAAACCTATCTATTTTACTGGAGGCGCACAAGCTGATGAAGAATATATTTGGCTGAAAGATTATTTACAACTAGACGGCTTAGCTTACAGGTTGGTGCCTATTAAAACGCCAAATGAGGGTAATTTCTTCGAAATGGGTAGAATAAATACAGATATTATGTATAAAAATGTGAAGAATTGGGATTGGAGAAATATTACTGATGATGGTATTTATTTAGATCCTGAAACTAGAAAAAATGCCGTTTCTTACCGCAATAATATGGAGCGTTTGGCTAGAAAATTATTTGACGAAAATAAATTTGATAAAGCCACAGAAATTCTTGACATTTCCTTAGAAAAAATGCCTGTTCATAAATTTGGGCATTATAGCATGCTAATTTCTTATGTAGATTTATATTACCAATTAAATGAAAAAGAGAAAGCTCGAAAATTAGCATCTGACTTAAAAAAGGTTTTACAAGAAAACTTAGTATACTACAGCCAATTTGATGAATCGGAAATTGAAAGTATATTTGGTGAAATTAAACAAAGTCTTTTAATGTATGACCAACTAGTTAAAACTACTATTAGGTTTGATGATGAAAAATATGCAACCTCTGTTAAAGACGAGTATGTTGAATATTTGAAATTATTTGATTTTTTAGTTAGTGAAGAATAAAACCACTTAAATTTAAATACATGAAACCATATTTAGTTAAAACTCCAAGGCTTATTAAATTTTTATTCAAAAATCGGACTTGGAGTTTTACTAAAAAAGAAAAAACTCTTTATTTAACTTTTGATGATGGGCCAACGCCTGAAATTACAGAATGGACCTTACTCCAACTTCAAAAATACAATGCCAAAGCTACTTTTTTTTGTGTTGGTAAAAACATTGACAAACATTATAAAATTTATCATAAAATAATTAAAAATGGACATTCAATTGGTAACCATACCTATAATCACTTAAATGATTCTAAAACAGAAGCACAGGCTTATATTGATAATATTGAAAAAGCAGAAATAACCATCAATAAAAGCAAGCAACAATCTTTAAAACTATTTAGACCTCCTTACGGAAGACTTAAGTATTCACAATCAATAAAAATTAGAAAACAGGGACATAAAATAATTATGTGGGATGTTTTAAGTGCCGACTTTGACACCTCTATTTCAAAAGAAAAATGCTTAGAAAATGTAATTAGAAATACAGAAAACGGAAGTATCATTCTTTTTCATGACAGTAATAAAGCAGCTAAAAATTTACAATTTGTACTACCTAAAATACTAGAATACTACACTGTAAAAGGCTTTACATTTAAAAGTATTAATTAAATGTATTGTTGAACTAAGCTTATTAATGTATTGGCATCTTGCTCGCCAGATTGACGCCATTTCATTTCGCCATCTTTATAAATAATAAACGTAGGATTTCCTTTTATTCTAAGCGCATTTGCAAGTATTTCGTTTTTTTCAATATCAATTTTTATTACTTTTGCTTTGTCTCCCAACGCCGCAGCAACATCGCGTAAAAATCCATGCAGGTTATTAGAATCTTCTTCTTCCCACTCTGCATAAAAATCAATTAAAACAGGGATATTTGAACCTATTAATTCTCCAAATTTTGTCATAACCTTTTATATTTTTTTGAATAAAAAACTCAAAAAACAATAATTTCTATATACAAATGTAGCATTTTAATTTAAAAAAGGAGTATTTACTTCTTTTTCAGTGTAATTACGGTTATTTCAGGCCAAATACCAACTCGGCCTGGAAATGCTAAAAAACCAAAACCTCTATTCACATTAATGTACTTATTAAACTCTTTATATATACCCGCCCATTGTTTATACACATATTGTATTGGACTCCATTTCAACCCAGGTCTCTCAATCCCAAATTGCATTCCATGGGTATGGCCACTTAAAGTTAACTGATAATTATTTTTATGGGTTTTAACTTCTGTATTCCAATGTGAGGGGTCATGACTTAATAGTATTTTAAAATCTTCTTTTTTAATTTTTGATGATGCCAAATCTAAATTTCCTGCTTTTTTAAAACGTACCCCCCAATTTTCAACTCCAATCAGTGCTATTTTATCGTTTCCCTTTTCCAAATAAATGCTGTCATTTAACAGTAAGTTAAATCCTATTTTTGGGTGAATATTTTTAATTTCCTGAAAGTTTTGTTCTTTTTCATCTTTGCTTTTCCATTTAACATATTCTCCATAATCATGATTTCCCAACACAGAATATTTACCGTACTTCGCTTTCAATCGTTTAAAATCTTTAATCCAAGGGTTCATTTCATCTGCTTTATTATTCACAATGTCTCCAGTAAATAAAATAACATCCGATTCTTGTTTATTTATCAAATCAATTCCATGTTTAATTTTTAATTCATCGTCAAAACTCCCGCTGTGTATATCTGAGATATGTGTTAATTTAAACCCATCAAATGCTTCAGGTAAATCTTCAAAAAACAAGGTGTGTTTCAGTACCTGATAATTGTATTTTCCTTTTGTCATTCCATAAATTATAGAGCCAAAAGGTATTGCTGCCAAACCCAAAGCTATTTTAGAAACTACTTCTCTACGTTCAGGAAAATGAGTTAGTGGTTCTGATGAAAAAAATAAAATTACCCCTTTAAAAATTCTAAAAATATCTTCTGAAAGCAACACAACAACAGCTATAAATTTTGGTACTATAGCTAAAATTAAAAACCCTATTGCTAACATTACATCCTGTGTAAAACCCTTTGAGCTATTAAAATTTGTAAGTTTTATTATAAAATTTACTAAAATTAAAAATGAAATTAACCAGTAAAACAGAAACCAAACTTTATTTTTAGTAACTGTTTTTACACTTTGAAAAGCATAAAAATCAATAAATAAAACAATAACAACAAATAGTAACCAACGAATCATTTAAATTTTAATTTGAGTAAATATACATTTTAAGTAACAAACCAATTAATGAACTTAATTAATCAATTGTTAAAATTGATTTTAGTACTTTTACTTTCATTTAAATTTCAATATAAAATTAATGTCTACTCAAAAACGCCTTTTTCTTTTAGATGCTTATGCACTTATTTTTCGTGGTTATTACGCACTTATTAAAAACCCCAGAATTAACTCTAAAGGAATGGATACTTCTGCCATTTTAGGCTTTACCAATTCTCTTTTAGATGTTATAAAACGTGAAAAACCAAACCATTTAGCCGTTGCCTTTGATAAAGGAGGTTCTCATATTCGTTCTGAAGCTTTTCCTGAATATAAATCTAACCGAAAAGAAACACCTGAAGCCATTAAAATTGCTGTTCCTTACATTCACAAAATATTAGAAGCAATGCATATTCCAATTATTGAAAAAGAAGGATTTGAGGCTGATGATTTAATTGGAACACTCTCTAAACAAGCTGAAAAAGAAGGATTTCAAACTTTTATGGTGACTCCTGATAAAGATTTTGCGCAGCTTGTTTCAGAAAATATTTTCATGTACAAACCTTCTCGAATGGGTAATGGTATTGAAATATGGGGAATTCCTGAAGTTCAGAAAAAATTTGAAGTTGAAAGACCCGAACAAGTAATTGATTATTTGGGAATGATGGGAGATGCTGTTGATAATATTCCTGGATTACCTGGTGTTGGAGACAAAACTGCCAAAAAGTTTTTAAAAACATACGGAAGTATGGAAAATTTATTAGCAAATACACATGAACTCAAAGGAAAGATGAGAGAAAAAGTGGAGGCAAACAAAGAACTTGGATTACTTTCCAAACGGTTGGCAACCATTTTATTAGACTGCCCTGTGAAATTTCACGAAAAAGACTTCGAGTTAAATCATCCTGATTTTAACAAAACAACCGAAATTTTTAAAGAATTAGAATTTAGACGTATTGCTGATAGTCTTCCAAAAATATTCGAATCTTTCCCCAAACATAAAGAACATACTCAAAAAGAAAAAGGTACCGAAAAACCACAACCCTCAGCAACATCACATCAATTTGACTTATTTGCTGTTACTGAAGAGAATACAGAAAATAATTCGGGGTACAAAACCACTGAAAATGCTGAGCATTTTTATCAATTCGTTGACACCTCATTTTCAAGAAAATTATTACTTGAGAAACTACTAGTTCAAAAATCTGTAAGTTTCCATATAGAAACTGTTGGTACAAACTCTTTCGAAACTGATATTATTGGTGTTTCATTTTGTTACGAAAAAGGAAAAGGATACTTTGTTAATCTTTCAGAAAATAAAAAAGAAACAAAAGAAATTTTAAAAGAATTTAGTTCGTTTTTTGAAAATAAAACCATTGAAAAAATAGGTCATAATATAAAGTATAGCATTAAAGTTCTTCATAATTATTCCATCAAATTAAAGGGAAATTTGTTTGATACTATGTTAGCACACTATTTGTTAAATCCAGATATGCGCCATAATCTTGATGTTCTTTCTGAAACTTATTTAAATTACAAGCCAACCCGTTTAGAATCATTGATTGGGAAAAAAGGGAAAAACCAACGCTCCTTACACAAAATTGAATTAGAAAAACAAGCCGATTTTGCAGTTGAGAAAGCTGATTTAACTTTACAGTTGAAATTAATTTTCGAAAAGGATATGGCTAAGTTGAATCTTAAAAAACTATACACTGATATTGAAATTCCGCTGCTTCGCGTATTAGCTTATATGGAATTAGAGGGGATTAGGCTTGATGCTGATTTTTTAAATTCATTATCTGAAAAATTAATAGAAGACATACAAAACTTAGAAAACATCATTTACAAAGAAGCCAATATTGAATTTAACCTAGCTTCTCCAAAACAACTGGGCGACGTTTTGTTTGAGCACTTAAAATTAGTTGAGAAACCAAAAAAAACCAAAACAGGCCAATATGCAACTGGTGAAGAAATTTTATCAAAACTAGCTCCAAAACATAAAATAGTAAAAGAAATATTGGAATGGCGTGGATTGGTAAAACTAAAAAACACCTATGTTGATGCTTTACCAAATGAAATAAACAAAAAAACAGGTCGTATTCACACAACTTTTAGTCAGGCAGTAGCAGCAACAGGAAGGTTAAGCTCTATTAATCCGAATCTTCAAAACATTCCCATTAGAACTGAACGAGGACGACAAGTTAGAAAAGCTTTTGTACCAAGAAATGAAGATTACACTTTAGTTTCAGCTGATTACTCACAAATTGAGCTACGTATTATTGCTTCTTTAAGTAATGATAAAAGTATGATAGAATCTTTCAATAGAGGTGAAGATATTCATGCTTCTACTGCGGCAAAAATTTACGGAATACCACTAAATGAAGTTACCAGAGAGCAACGTGGAGATGCTAAAGCCGTTAATTTTGGTATTATTTATGGGCAAGGAGCTTTTACTTTAGCACAACAATTAAACAAAACGAGAGCTGAGGCTAAAGAATTAATAGATAGTTATTACAAAACATTTCCCACCTTAAAACAATATATTTCAAATCAAATAGATTTTGCACGTGAAAATGAATATGTTGAGACAATTTTAGGACGCCGCAGGTATTTAAAAAATATCAATTCTCAAAATGCTATCGTTCGTTCTGGAGATGAACGAAATGCAGTAAATGCACCAATACAAGGAAGTGCTGCAGATATTATAAAAATTGCAATGATTAATATTTACAAACGATTCAAAAAAGAAAAATTTAATTCAAAAATGTTACTGCAAGTCCATGATGAATTGGTTTTTGATATTTATAACGACGAATTAACTGCGTTAAAACCTATTATTAAACAAGAAATGGAAAACGCTTTTAAACTTTCAGTGCCATTAACTGTAGATATTGGCGAAGGAAAAAACTGGCTAGAAGCACATTGATTTAAGCCAAAAGTAAATAATAGATATTCCTCTTTCTATGCAATTAAAAATAACCATAAACCACTGTTTGTTATCTAAATAATAGTTTGTACATTTGCACTCCCTTTTTAGGGAGAAAAAAATAAATGTTTAACTATAACAAAGAATTTAATTGTGAATACATTAAGTTACAAAACAGTATCAGCTAACAAAAATACCGTTACCAAAGAGTGGGTATTAGTTGATGCAGACGGTCAAACGTTGGGTCGTCTAGCTTCTAAAATAGCAATGCTAATTAGAGGTAAATACAAACCAAATTACACTCCTCATGTAGATTGTGGAGACAATGTAGTGGTTATCAACGCAGAAAAAATTAAGTTAACTGGTAAAAAATGGAGTGACAAAACATACATTCGTCACACAGGTTATCCAGGAGGACAAAGATCATTAACTGCAACAGAAATGTTTGAAAAAGAACCAACACGTCTTGTTGAAAAAGCAGTAAAAGGGATGTTACCTAAAACTAAATTAGGAAGTGCTTTATACAGAAACTTGTATGTGTATGCTGGCACAGAGCATGAACAAGCTGCTCAAACACCAAAAGCTATTAACCTTAACGATCTTAGATAATGGATACAATACACAAAATAGGTAGAAGAAAAACGGCAGTTGCTCGTATTTATGTTTCTGAAGGAAAAGGGAATATTACCGTTAATAAAAAAGATTTTAAAAACTACTTTACAACACCTCATTTACAATATAAAGTAATGCAAGCATTAAATTTAACAGATAATGCTGAAGCATTTGATATTAAAGTAAATGTTTTTGGAGGTGGAGTAACAGGACAAGCAGAAGCAATTCGTTTAGCTATTTCAAGAGTTTTAATTGAATTAGATCCTGAAAACAGAACAATTCTTAAGCCTGAAGGCTTACTTACTAGAGATCCTAGAATGGTTGAACGTAAAAAATTCGGTCAAAAGAAAGCAAGAAAAAAATTCCAATTCTCAAAACGTTAATTGTACTTGTGAATTATTTCACCAATTTATTAGGTGGCTCATTGAAATTAAAATTAAAACAAAGTTGTTGTTGATCAGTCAATGACTGAAAAAAGTTTAGCATCCAAATAGGGAAGATCGATTTTCGCTACTTCCCTATTGCTAACTCAACGGAACGTAAACTAAATACAGATGACAAAAATTGAAATTCAAGAATTATTAGATGCAGGTGTACACTTTGGTCACCTAACAAGAAAATGGGATCCAAATATGGCTCCATATATTTATGGAGAACGAAACGGAGTTCACATTATCGACCTTTACAAAACTGCTGCAAAAATTGAGGAAGCTGCTGAAGCTCTAAAAAAAATTGCGGCTTCTGGTAGAAAAATACTTTTTATAGCTACCAAAAAACAAGCTAAAGAAATTATAGCTGACAAAGCTAAGAGTGTAAACATGCCTTACATTACCGAAAGATGGCCAGGTGGTATGTTAACTAACTTTATTACTATTAGAAAAGCTGTTAAAAAAATGGCTATAATTGATAGAATGAAGCAAGATGGATCTTTTGATGCACTTTCTAAAAGAGAAAAATTACAAATAAACCGTCAAAGAGAAAAATTAGAAAAAAACTTAGGTTCAATTACTGATATGACTCGTTTACCAGGCGCTATTTTTGTAGTTGATGTTAAAAAAGAACATATTGCTGTTGCTGAAGCTAAAAAATTAAATATTCCAATTTTTGCAATGATTGATACAAACTCTGACCCAAGAGGTATTGATTATGTAATACCTTCAAATGATGATGCTTCTAAATCTATTACCAAAGTATTAGGTTTTCTTATAGAAGAAATTGCTGAAGGTTTGGCTGAAAGAAAAGCAAATAAAGAAAAAGCAGTTGAAGCAAAAGCAGGAAAAACTGAAGTAAAAAAATAATAAATGTTCAATAGTTGAATACTTATTATTCAACAAAAAATTATAAAATAAAATGGCAAAAATTACAGCCGCAGAAGTAAGTAAATTAAGAAAATCTACCGGAGCTGGTATGATGGACTGTAAAAATGCACTTGTTGAAGCAGAAGGAGATTTTGACAAAGCAGTTAGTATTTTAAGAAAAAAAGGACAAAAAGTAGCCGATAAAAGAGCCGACAGAGAAACTTCTGAAGGTGCTGTTATTGCAAAAGTTAATGATGCCAACACTCAAGGTGTAATTGTTTCATTAAACTGTGAAACTGATTTTGTAGCTAAAAATGATGATTTTGTAAATTTAGCAAAAGAATTTGCTGCCATTGCTCTTAATTGTGACTCAAAAGAAGATTTTTTAAACGCTGATTTTGGAGGAATGACTGTTGCTGAAAAATTAATTGAGCAAACTGGTGTTATTGGTGAAAAATTAGAAATTGGAGGTTTTGAAAAAGTTGCTGGTGAATACGTAGGATTCTACATTCACGCAGGAAATAAAATAGCTGCTTTAACTGCATTATCTGCAAATATTGATGATGCTGAAACTGTTGCAAAAGATATTTCTATGCAAGCTGCAGCTATGGGAGCAACCACATTATCTTATAAAGATTTAGACCCTGCATTTGTAGCTTCAGAAACTGAAGCACGTATAGCCGTAATTGAAAAAGAAAATATTGAATTAGAGAGATTAGGCAAAACATTGAAACATGTACCTAGCTATATTTCAAGATTACAATTAACCGATGAAATTATTGCAAAAGCTGAAGAAGATATAAAAGCTGAACTTAAGGCGGAAGGTAAACCTGAACAAATTTGGGATAGAATTCTTCCTGGAAAATTAGAACGCTTTATTTCTGATAATACAACTTTAGATCAGGAGCTATGTCTTTTAGACCAAAACTTTATAAAAGATGAAAAACAAACAGTGGCAGATTATGTTAAATCTAAAGGTGTTGAAGTTACTGATTTTAAACGTGTTTCTTTAGTATAAACACACATTAAATAGCTATTAAAAACTCACCAATTGGTGAGTTTTTTTATATTTATATTTTAATAAATATCTTTTTTCGATATAAAATGTACGTTAACAACCAAAAGAGAATAATGTGAGTAACGGCAAATAATAATGAGCCATTCATGTTTCCAGCAATAGGAACAAATACTTCTTTATACAAATAACTATAACCTGTTAATATTTCGCCATCTGGAGTTGTAAATTTCACTAAATAAATTATTGTTTTGGCATAAATTCCTGAAAAGACAAAAATAAACAGGGGGTTTGTTCCAAAGTGAATGAATGGGTTTGCCCATTTTTTTACACCTTTTATATCAATAACCCATAATAATAAAGCCAAAATTAGCATTGCCAAACCTGCTGTATATAATACATATGAACTTGTCCATAAAGGTTTGTTAATTGGTAATAGATACCCCCAAAACCATCCTAAAATACTACTCGCTAATCCAAAGATTATTAATTTTTTAATAGCTTTTAAAACAGTGTTTGATTGCTCAATTAACCTTCCTGTTAAATAACCTATAATTACTGTAGCAATTGATGGAATTGACGAAACCAATCCTTCTGGATCAAAAGGAATCCCAAAACCTTTATAAATATGGTTTTCTCCTAAAATAAATAAATCAACTTTTTGTGCAATATTTGATCCTAAAGAATATACATCACCCGTTCCTCCAAAAAATAAGAGAGCCCAGTAACCTCCTAAAATTAAACCACAAATTATTAGTAGCTGTCTAACACTAAACTGCATACAAAAAATTGCTGCAATTCCATAAGCAATAGCTATGCGTTGAAGCACCCCAAAAAAGCGTAAATGTTCGAAGTCAAATTTTGGAAAAGCATTTAAAAAAAGCCCTAATAAGAAAATTATTGAAAACCTTTTTAAAACTTTTAAAAGTCCTTTTTTAGTAAGTCCCGTTCCATATTTTTTTAAAGAAAACCACATGGATACTCCAACAATAAATAAGAAAAAAGGAAATACCAAATCGGTTGGTGTACAACCATGCCATTTTGAATGTCTTAGCGGAGCATAAACGTAGCTCCAACTTCCTGGGTTATTTACTAAAATCATTAAAGAGATAGTTAACCCTCTAAGTACATCTAACGCAATTAATCTTTTTGTAGCCATTGTTAGTTATTTTTTTTCAATCCTAATTTATGGCCTGCAATGGCGTAGTATAAAATAATAGCATAGCATATTAACAAAATCCAATAACCAGAAGTTGCAGCTTCAGCAGTTGCAGACACTTTATCCATTCCTTCAGCAATCAATTCAGCTTTTTTAGCATCTACTAATCTTCCATATAATGGAGGTATAATAGCTCCTCCTGCAATAGCCATAATTAATAAGGCAGATGCTGTTTTGGTAAATTTTCCCAATCCATTTAGTGTAAGCGGCCAAACTGCAGGCCAAACCAATGCATTAGCAACACCCAATGCTGCTACCAACAAAACAGAAGTGAACCCTGTGGTAAGTACAATACCAACTGTTAATAAAAGGCCCAATACCGCACTCGCTTTAAGAGCTGTTGCCTGACTAATAAACTTAGGAATTAGCACAATTCCTAAAGCATAGGTTCCTACCATAAACATTAAAGTGTATGTGGCAAAAAATTTAGCATCAGCTCCCTCAAACCCCAAAGACAAGCCATAAGAGATAATAGTATCAACTGCAATAACTTCTGCACCTACATAAACAAATAGGGTTAAAACACCTAACCACAAGTGTGGAAATTGAAAAATACTGGTTTTTGTTATAGTCCCTTCATCTGTTTCCTCAATTGGTTCTGCTTCTACATGTGGTAGTGGTGCTTTTCTAATTAAAATTCCTAAAACAAATAAAATAACCGCCATAATAATGTATGGAGTAACTACACTGTCTGCCATAGTATCTAATAGTTGAGACTTCTCAGAACCACTAACAACGCTTAACTTTTCATTAACCTCTTTAATTCCTGACAATAATAATGCTCCAAAAACAAGATTGGCTAAAGCTCCTGCAACTTTATTTGAAATTCCCATAATAGCAATCCTTTTCGCAGCACTTTCCATAGGCCCTAAAATTGTAATATATGGGTTTGATGCCGTTTGTAGTAAGGTCATACCCATACCCTGAATAAAAATACCCGTTAAAAATACCCAATATGTTCTTGCTTCTGCTGCAGGAATAAAAACCAATGCTCCTACTGACATTACAATTAAACCTAAGGACATTCCTTTTCTATACCCAATTTTGTTAATTATTGCCGAAGCTGGTAATGCCATTACTACAAAAGAAATATAGGAAGCCGTTGCTACTAAATAAGCTTGTGCTGACGTTAATTCATTTAAAGTTTTCATAAATGGAATTAACGAACCATTAATCCATGTTACAAATCCAAAAATAAAAAATAATCCTGCTATTATAATTATTGGTATTAATGTGTTGTTGTTTTTTGAAGGGTTTGTACTCATAATGTTTGAAGATATTTACAGTTCTAAATTAAAAAAGAGTTTTTAATTTTTAAGCGCCTAATATACAAAATATCACAGTATATATTTTTTGTTAAAAGACTTTCTTGAATTAAACTTTATGTTTGTAATTTGTAAATTATCTTATCAAATAAAAATACATCCTTTTTTATCAAACTTTACTTCTAAACAATTTATTATATTTGCATAACTTTCAAAGAAATTATGACTTATAAAAGAATTCTTTTAAAATTAAGTGGAGAAGCCCTTATGGGTGATCGCCAATATGGTATTGACCCTGCAAGATTAGCTGAATATGCTAAAGAAATAAAAAAAATTGTTGATAAAGGTGTTGAAGTTGCCATAGTTATAGGTGGTGGAAATATTTTTAGAGGTGTAGCAGGTGCTAGTAATGGCATTGATAGAGTTCAAGCAGATTATATGGGAATGCTTGCCACAGTTATAAATGGTCTAGCCCTACAAAGTGCCTTGGAGGATGCTGGAATTAAAACGCGCTTATTAACTGCCATAAAAATGGAACAAGTTGCAGAACCTTTTATTAAAAGAAGAGCTGTTCGCCACCTAGAGAAAGGACGAGTTGTAATTTTTGGAGGAGGTACTGGTAATCCTTATTTCACCACAGATACAGCTGCAGTTTTAAGAGCCATTGAAATTAATGCAAATGCTATTTTGAAAGGGACTCGTGTTGATGGTATTTATACCTCAGATCCTGAAAAATTTAAAGATGCCATTAAATTTGACTCAATTACCTATAAGGATGTAATGAGTAAAGGTTTAAAAGTAATGGATATGACAGCTTTTACCTTGAGCCAAGAAAATGATTTGCCTATTGTTGTTTTTGATATGAATACTAAAGGAAATCTAGAAAAATTAGTTTCAGGAGAAAAAATTGGAACAAAAGTTGATAAATAACTGTATAATTTAAATTTTTCAATCATGAATGAAGAGTTAAGTTTTATTATTGATAGTACTGAAGAATTAATGCAAAATGCTATCACACACTTAGAAAAAGAATTTAGAAACATTAGAGCTGGTAAAGCAAGCCCTTCAATGCTTGGAAGTGTTACTGTTGATTACTATGGCTCTCAAACACCACTTACTCAGGTTGCAAATGTAAGCACTATGGATGCACACACTATTACCGTACAACCTTGGGAAAAACAGATGCTTCATGAAATTGAAAAAGCTATTATGATTGCAAACTTAGGCTTTAACCCTATGAATAATGGTGAAATAGTGATTATTAACGTTCCTGTTTTAACTGAAGAAAGACGTAAAGAACTTTCTAAACAAGCTAAAGCAGAGGCTGAGATTGCAAAAGTAAGTATTAGGAACGATCGTAAAGATGCCATGCACGAAATTAAGAAAGATGATGCTTCTGAAGACATGAAAGCAAATGCCGAAATTGATATTCAGAAATTAACTGACAAATTTATTGCTAAAGTTGATGAACTGTATAAAATAAAAGATCAAGAAATTATGAAAGTTTAAGTTTTAAAAGTTAAACTTATCTAAAAAATAAAAAGCACTCCTCTGAGTGCTTTTTTAATATCCTATATTTGTTTGTGTTAACTAAAAAATAGTTAAATGAAAAAAATATTCTTTTTACTGCTATTTGTTCCTTTATTCTCTATTTCTCAAAATTTAATTCAGGGAAAAGTTGTAGATAGTAAAACAAAACGCCCACTACCTTTTGCTTCAATTTTAACAAATACAAATTATATAACATTAACTGATGTTGATGGAGAATTTCATATAAAAACAAAAAAGTCTTTCAATCAAATTACCGTTTCCTATGTTGGCTATAAATCTGAAAGTGTTATCATAAAAGCTGGTGATAAATTTTTTAACATAAAATTAAAACCTTCTGTTGAAAATTTAAAAGAAGTTATAATTACTGCAAAAGAAAATCCTGCTTTAAAAATTATTAGAAATACCATTAAAAATAAGCTAAAAAACAATATTGAAAAATCATTAAATTCATTTAAGTTTATTACCTATAATAAAATATTAGTTACTGCAAATCCCGACTCAGTTAATGGCAATGTAGATTCTGTATTTGTCTTAAAGAAAGGAAAAAAAATATTTAAAAAATTAGACTCTTCTAATTATAAATTCAAAAAAGAAATAAATAAACATCATATTTATATTTCAGAAAAGATTTCAGAATTTAAATTTCAAAAAGGGAAAAAGAAAAAAGAAATTATTCTAGCTTCAAGAATGGCCGGTTTAAAACAGCCCATCTATGAATTATTTGCAATCACTTTTCAAGATTTTTCGTTTTACAATGAATTTTATACAATTGCTGGTACAAAATACACAAACCCAATTGCTAAAAACGCCATAAAACAGTATAATTATAAAATATTAGATACTGTTACAACTCAAAATAGATCCTCAATTCTTATTTACTTTAAACCAAAAGAAAAGAAAGAATTTTTAGGAATAGAAGGTGTTTTATATATAGATACTCAAAATTTCGCTATAACTAAAGCTATTGCCGAGTTAAAAGGTATTGTTAATGTAAAAGCTATTCAAAATTATAAATACATAGAAAGGTACAACACTTGGTTTCCTAAAGACATGAATATTGTATTAAAAAAGGGAGATAATAATAGGAATATTTCTTTATTTGGAGGTGCTGTAAAATTTAGCAAGAGTAAAAAAAATGATTCTGTAATTAATACACGAAAAAAGAACCCTGAAGATGTTACTTATTTTATATCTAAATCTGTTAATTCAAATATTGAAATAAACACTCCATTGGTAGTAAAAAATGCTGCTACAACTATACAATTTAATGACGATGCGAATAAAAAGACAGCTGTTTTTTGGAATATCTATAGAACCGACTCACTTACAAATCGTGGAGAAAAAACATATATTTTTCTTGATAGTATTTCAAAGGAAGAAGGCGTGGAGAAAAAAATAAATTTAGCTAGAAATTTATTAAAAGGATATTACCCAACAAAATATATCAATTTAAACCTTGGTAAAATTATTAACTTAAACAACTATGAAGGGCTGCGAATTGGATTTGGAGGTGAAACCAACACTAATTTTTCACCTAAATTTAAAATAGAATCCTATGCCGCTTACGGTACAAAAGATACCGATTTTAAATATAGTTTTGGTGCCTCATTTAGAGTTCATAAAAACACTAATTCTTGGTTTGGAATAAACTATACAAATGATTTAAAAGAAGCTGCTTCTCTAGATTTTATAGCTGAAAACACTTCTTTTTCCCCTATAAATCCACGGAATTTAAATATTAGTAAATTTTATAACTATAAAACAATTAATACTTATTTCAAACATGATATTCAACCTAATTTAGAAGCTAAATTTCAATTAAGTACTGGAAACTATAAACCCTTATTTAATTATCAATTTGTATCGGCTACCAGAAACTTATCTGAATATAAACTAACTACAGCAAGCTTGGGATTACAGTTTAATCCTAAAAATGAATATCTAAATTCACCCATTGGTAAGCTAAAAATGAAAAATGCATTTCCTCAATTTACCTTTCAACTAACTAAGAGTTTTGAAAATATCTTGGCTAGTAATTTTAATTTCACTCAAATAAATTTAAGAGTTTTACATAAAATTAAACGACTAAGAAAAGCGACCACAAATATATTAATTGAAGGAGGCGTTGTTTTTGGAGAGGCACCAATCTCACATCTTTACAATTCAACACCTAATTATACATTTAAAAATCCTTGGAGAAAAAGAATTACACTTGCTGGTAAAAACAGCTTTGAAACTATGGGTTACAATGAGTTTATTTCAGATAAATTTATTTCTATTCATCTAAAACACATATTAAAACCACTTAAAATTAGCGCAAAGTTTAAACCGCAATTTACATTAGTTACTAGAGCTACAATTGGAGATATTAACAAGCCTTTACAGCAAAATGGGTTAATATTCAAAAAATTAAATAAAGGGTACATTGAAAGTGGTCTAGAATTAAACGAACTCTTTAAAGGTTTTGGTCTAAGTGCTTTTTACAGGTATGGATACTACAAAAACCCAGAGTGGAGTGATAATTTAGCCTTAAAATTAACTTACAAATTAAGATTGGGATTTTAACGAATGTACACCCTTAAAAGCTCAACAATTTTTTTAACTTTGCAAAAAACAGTTGAATGAATTTTTGGACTCATGTTTCTAGAATAATCTTAAAAGGAAGATTTATAATACTGGTACTAATAGCTGCCGCAACTTACTTTTTAGCTTCTCAAATGCAATATATGCGTTTTTCATACACCGAAGCTAACTTACTCCCTGAAAAACACAAAGTTAACATTGAGTACAATCACTTTTTGGAACTTTTTGGAGAAGAAGGGAATCTTATAATTATTGCTACTCAAGATTCAACCATATTTACTCCAAAAAAATTCAACGCTTGGAATAGTTTATCAAAAAAGTTTGATAGTTTTCCTGAAGTTGATTTTACTATTGCAGTTGGAGACATAAAAAAGCTAAAGAAAAATACTGAGAAACAGCGGTTTGATGTTGAACCTATTTATACCAAGGCTCCTGAAACTGTTGAAGATGTTTTAAAAATTAAACATGAACTTTTTGATAACCTTCCTTTCTTTGATAATTTCCTATACAATAAAAAATCAGGAACTATTAGAACTGTTATTTACTTAAAGAAAGATATTGTAAATACTGCCGCTCGTAAAGATTTTGTTTTCAACACCTTAAACCCTATAATTAGTCAGTTTGAAAAAGACAACAACATAGATATTAGAGTATCCGGTATGCCGTATATACGTACCATGAATGCTCAAAACATCATTGATGAAATTGGACTTTTTGTGGGATTGGCATTAGGCGTAACTGCTTTAATTTTCTTTTTCTTTTTTCGCTCAATAAGAGCAACTGTCATTACTCTTTTGGTGGTTAGTATTGGTGTTATTTGGGCATTTGGTTTTATTGGCTTATTTAGATATGAAATTACTGTTTTAATGGCGTTAATTCCTCCACTAATTATTGTAATTGGCGTGCCAAATGCTATATTTCTTATAAATAAATATCAACAAGAAATAAAAAAACATGGAAATCAGGCTAAATCATTACAGCGTGTAATCACAAAAATTGGGAATGCTACTTTAATGACCAATGTAACAACTGCTTCTGGTTTTGCAACGTTTATTTTTACTAAAAGTCAGCTTCTACGTGAGTTTGGTACTATTGCTTCTATAAATATTTTAGCTATATTTATTCTAGCATTATTAATTATACCCATAATGTATAGTTTTATGCCTCTTCCTAAAGAGAAACACTTAAAACATTTAGAACGCAAATGGATTGAATACATTGTTAAATGGATGGAATCTATTGTCCGAAATCATAGAATTTCGGTTTATGCTATTACGCTCGTTTTAATTATTGTAAGCATTATTGGAGTATATAAAATTAGAGTATCTGGTAGTATTATTGAAGATATGCCAAAAGGAAAACAATTTTTTAAAGATATTGTGTTTTTTGAAGAAGAATTTGGGGGCATTATGCCTTTAGAGATAATAATTGATACCAAAAAAGAAAAAGGTGTTATGAAATTATCTACGCTAAAACGCATGAATAAATTAGATGAAACTATTGATGAAATTCCTCAACTCTCTAAATCAATATCTGTTTTAAACCTTGTTAAGTATTCAAAACAGGCATTTTATGGTGGAAATCCAAAGTACTATCAACTACCTACAAAACAAGAAAAAAACTGGATTTTATCTTACACCAAAAACTCATCTTCTAACACTAATTTATTAAATAATTTTGTTGATTCTACCGAAAGGTACGCTCGTATAACAACATTTATGAAAGATATTGGTACAGATAAAATGGAGATAATAGAGAATCGCATAAACCAAAAAATAGCAAAAGTGTTTCCAAAAGATAAATACAATGTAACTATGACTGGTAAAGCGTTGGTGTTTTTAAAAGGCACCAATTATTTAATAAATAACTTAATTATATCTCTTTCATTAGCCATTATTTTAATCGCTCTTTTTATGGCTTTTATGTTTCGATCATTTAGAATGATTCTCATTTCATTAATACCCAACATACTTCCTCTTTTAATAACAGCAGGAATAATGGGCTACATTGGTGTTCCTATAAAACCTTCAACCATTTTGGTGTTTAGTATTGCTTTTGGTATTTCCGTTGATGATACCATTCACTTTTTAGCCAAATACCGTCAAGAATTAAAAGAGAATAATTGGAGAATAAAACAATCCGTATACAATGCTTTAAGAGAAACAGGCGTAAGTATGTTTTATACCTCAATTGTTTTATTCTTTGGATTTTTAGTATTTACAATTTCTAGTTTTGGAGGTACAAAAGCTCTTGGAGGTTTAGTTTCTATTACGCTATTATTTGCTATGGTTTCTAATTTGTTACTGTTACCTTCATTATTACTTTCTTTAGAAAAAAATATAGCCAATAAAAAAGTTTTTAAAGAGCCTACACTCGATATTTTAATTGATGAAGATGAAAAATAAAAACTTATAAATATAGCGCAAAAGAAATGACTGTTTTTTTAACATTACAGTTAAGTTCTTTCACTTGCATTAATTCTTACCAATAAAGATTGAAATCTTTTATCTTATCAATTCTTAGTGTATCTTTGCGACTCTTAAAATTTAGAATATGAAAAGAAGCAATGTTGCTGAACTTTTAAGTTCAGATAAATTTTTACAAGAAGTAACATTAAAAGGTTGGGTTAGAACATTTAGAGCAAATCGTTTTATAGCATTAAATGACGGTTCTACCATAAATAATATACAGTGTGTTGTAGATTTTGAAAATACTGATGAACGTATTTTAAAACGAATTACAACAGGTGCTGCAGTTGCTATTAAAGGTACATTAGTTGAAAGCCTTGGAAGAGGCCAAAATGTTGAAATTAAAGTTTCAACTATAGAAATATTAGGAGATTCTAATCCAGAAGAGTATCCTATACAACCAAAAAAACATAGTTTTGAGTTTTTACGAGAAAATGCACACCTGCGTATAAGAACAAATACTTTTAGTGCTGTAATGCGTTTACGCTCTGCATTGTCTTTTGCAGTTCACAACTATTTTATTAAGAATGGCTTTTATAACTTTCATGCACCTATAATTACAGGGTCTGATGCTGAAGGTGCTGGAGAAATGTTTAATGTTACAACATTAGATATTGAAAACCCTCCAAAAAATGAAGACGGTAACGTTGATCGTACTAAAGATTTTTTTGGAAAAACAACTAACCTAACGGTATCAGGTCAACTAGAAGCCGAAACTTATGCGATGGCTTTGGGAAAAGTTTATACATTTGGACCAACATTTAGAGCTGAAAACTCAAATACTACACGCCATTTGTCTGAATTTTGGATGATTGAACCTGAAGTAGCTTTTAATAATTTAGATGACAATATGGATTTAGCAGAAGATTTTATTAAATCTGTTATATCTTATGTCTTAAACAACTGCAAAGATGATTTAGCCTTTTTAGATAATAGATTAACACAAGAAGATAAATCTAAACCTGCTGCACAACGCAATGAAATGTCATTGCTAGAAAAATTAAATTTTGTTGTTGAAAATAATTTCAAACGAGTAAGCTATACGGAAGCAATTGATATTTTAAGAAATTGCAAACCAAATAAAAAGAAAAAATTTCAATATTTAATTAATGAATGGGGAGCAGATCTTCAAAGTGAGCACGAACGTTTCTTAGTTGAAAAACATTTTAAATGTCCAGTAATATTATTCGATTATCCTGCCAACATTAAAGCCTTTTATATGCGCTTAAATGAAGATGGAAAAACCGTAAGAGCTATGGATGTTTTATTCCCTGGAATTGGAGAAATTGTTGGTGGTAGCCAACGAGAAGAACGCTTAGACGTTTTAAAACAAAAAATTGATGAATTAAATATTGATGAAAAGGAGTTATGGTGGTATTTAGACACGCGAAGATTTGGAACTGCAGTACACAGTGGTTTTGGGTTGGGTTTTGAACGTCTTGTACAATTCACAACCGGTATGGGAAATATACGTGATGTTATTCCTTA
Organism: Lutibacter sp.; assembly: GCA_021647265.1. Taxonomy (GTDB): domain Bacteria; phylum Bacteroidota; class Bacteroidia; order Flavobacteriales; family Flavobacteriaceae; genus Lutibacter. The sequence continues at coordinate 14,134 of JAKIVA010000022.1, read as the reverse complement.
CCCAAGAACACCTCAAAATGCAGAATTTTAATAAATAAATTAAAAAACATATTATTTAATGTTCTATGTTTTTTCGTATTTTTAACAAAACCCAAAGTTATTTTAGGTTCGTTTATGCTAAAACAAAGTTTACAATACAAGTTACTACAAAAATTATCACCTCAACAAATTCAATTAATGAAGTTGATTCAATTGCCTACACAAGCATTTGAGCAACGTTTAAAACAAGAACTTGAAGAAAATCCGGCATTAGAAAGTGGCAAAGAAAATTTAGAAGAATTTGATGATTCACAGCAAGAAGATGAATATGATACTACAGGAAATGAAAATATTGAAGCTGAAGATATTAATATTGATGAATATTTAAGTGACGATGAAATTCCTAATTATAAAACACAGGCCAACAATTATTCAGCTGATGATGAAGAGAAACATATTCCTTATGCAGCAGGTATTTCATTTACACAATCACTTAAAAATCAGATAAACACTTACCGTCTTACTGAAGAAGAAGAAATAATCACTGATTTTTTAATAGGTAGTATTGATGATAGTGGTTACATTAGACGTGATTTGATAGACATTTTAGACGATTTAGCTTTCACACAAAATATTTTTACAACGGAAAAAGAACTGGAGCGTTTGCTGAAAATTGTTCAACAATTAGATCCTGCTGGGGTTGGTGCACGTAATTTAAGAGAATGTCTGTTAATTCAATTAAAACGCAAAAAAGAAAAACCGAGTAGAACCTTAGCAATTAATATTTTAGAAAATTCTTTTGATTATTTTGTAAAAAAACATTACAAAAAACTATTACAAAAGTTTCATATACCTGAAAGTGAACTAAAAAAGGCTATAAAAGAAATTGAAAAATTAAATCCAAAACCCGGAGGATCTTATGTTGGAAATAATAAGATTGCCGAACAAATTGTTCCTGATTTTACAATTAGAATAGTTGATGGAGAATTAGAACTCTCTTTGAACTCTAGAAACGCTCCTGAACTTCATATTTCAAATGAATATAATAATATGTTACAAGGCTATAAAGACTCGAAAGATAAGTCTAAATCACAAAAAGAAGCCGTACAGTTTATCAAACAAAAATTAGATAGTGCAAAATGGTTTATTGATGCTATAAAACAGCGACAGCAAACATTATTTCTGAATATGGATGCCATTGTAAAATATCAAAAGGAGTATTTCTTAACAGGTGATGAGCGCAAATTAAAACCTATGATATTAAAGGATATTGCAGATGCAATTAATATGGATGTTTCAACAGTTTCACGTGTAGCCAACAGCAAATATGTATCTACACCTTACGGTACAAAATTAATTAAAGAATTCTTTTCTGAATCTATGAAAAATGATCAGGGAGAAGACGTTTCAACAAAAGAAATTAAAAGTATTTTAAAAACTGTAATAAAAGAAGAGAATAAAAAGAAACCTTTAACCGATGAAAAACTAGCTAACATTTTAAAAGAAAAAGGATATCCAATTGCTCGAAGAACTGTTGCGAAATACAGAGAACAATTAGATATTCCAGTAGCAAGATTAAGAAAAGAAATGTAAATCCAAAAATTCGCCTATGAAATTCTCAAAATTTATATCTTATTTTTTTCACCCAATAAATTTTCCAATTCTTGGTTCCATTTTGTATTTTCTATTAATTCCTAAATATATTTTTAAACAACAAGAACACCTTATTTTAATTGTACTTTTGTTAGGGACATATATTTTCCCATTGTTTCTTTTAGCTCTTTTAAAACGCTCTAAAATGATTCATAGCTACCATATGGAAACCGTTGAAGAACGCAAATTTCCTACACTCCTTTTTATTTCAATATGTATTTTCTTGGGGTATTGGCTTTTAAAATCCTCTGTAGTAAATATTTTATCTCTTTTCTATTTTGGATATGGATTGGGTCTTATTTTTTCGTATTTATTTTTATATTTAAACTTTAAAATAAGTTTACATACAGCTGCAATTGGAGGATTAGTTGGGTTTCTAATATATTTTAGTTACTATTATAAAATAAACTTAATTATAATCATCTCTATACTTATTTTAATTAGTGGTTTAATTGCAACTTCGAGATTAAAATTGCAAGCTCATAACCCTCGTGAAGTATATTTAGGCTATATTTTTGGGATGTTATCTCAATTTATTGTTTTCTTTGTTTACATGATATAAAATTTCAACCCAATAGTTACATCTTTTAAATTTAAATTTCCCTCTTCAAATTGAGCTTCTTTAAAAAGTGAATTTAACCCATAGTAAATATATAAATTCCAAGTACCATAACCTGCTGCCAAAGTCAAACCATATTGAAGTTTATTAAACTCAGGTATATTTTTAGTGGTTATTGTTTCCGTTATATCAGCAAATTTTGTTTTAGATAATAATACATAAGAGAATTTCATTCCTGTGTAAACTCTAAAAAATTTATATTTTTGAGGAGTTGAATTGCGCCACCTCAACTCAATAGGTACTTCAATTCTGCTCAATCTAAACCTATTAATCTTATAGTCTTGTGCTATGTTAAATAATGTTGATTGATTTTCTTGCACTATTTTCAAATTTTGAATATATACATCATAATTATATCCTAACCCAAATCCAAATCCAAATGTTCTCTTTTTATTAATAGGTAGATCCTTGATGAATCCAATAGAGACACCACCTGAAAATCCGTTTTGAGTAATAGTATTGGGCTTATTTGTTAAAATATTGTAGGTGAAAGATAAATATATTTGATCTTCTAAATATTTTACATCAATAGTGTCTTTTTTAACTTGTGCTTCAAGCTTAGAAAATAAAAAACACAAACCAATAATTATAACTATTTTATTCATAGAGCAAATATACCTCATAAAACCAAAAAAGCAACCAAATAAAATTTGATTGCTTTTTTGAAATAAATTAAAGTTATATTATTTAATAATTACTTCTTACGTTGGTTCCTTTTGTTGAAAAACTAACTTTTAAAGCATTTATATCTCTTAATTGTTCTTTAATATCTAGAATTGTACCTACGTTAGCTTCTTTATCAGCTTTGATAGAAGTTGTCATATATTTAACTTCTTCTTCTTTACGCAAAGCTCTTTCAGAAAAAATAAAACTTGGAATGTCTTTAACATCTATAATTTTATCATTCACTTGAATTTTATCTCCAGAAATTCTTGCATCCTTAGATTTCCCTACATAAATAGTACTTACCAAACTTTTATGCTCCAATTTTTTTACTTCGGTAGCACTTGGAAAATTAATAGGTTGTAGTAATAAATCAGTCTCTCTCATAGTTGTTGACACCATAAAAAAGAATAACAACATAAATACAATATCAGGTAAAGATGCCGTAGAAATAGCAGGCAAACCTTTTTTCTTCTTTTTAAATTTACTCATATTCTGATATTATTTTATAGGTTCTGGTTCAGATATAATCTGAGGATAACTTTCCTTCAAAAAATCTATCTTTTCTTTAGTCTTTTTACTTCCATTGTCTTTGTAATCTCTTAATAAATCTTTATAAGATCTTTTATATTTCTGCAAAGCCAATCTATTTCTTAACTCATTATATGCAGCTTCAATTTCATTTTGAATTGCAATATACATACCGTAAGTTGTTCCTCTATCACTCTGTAAAGAAATAACAGCCTTAGATGGATGATCTGAGGATGATGGGTCTTTTGCTCCTTTACAATAATCACAAGGTTCTCCTGGTTTTCCATCTTTTGAAGCAGATAAACCGCCTCCATTATCAATAAAATCCATTGCTATACGCTTAATATCTGTTACTTGAACTTGTTGATCTCCTTCAACCAAAATTTGGTTATTTCTATTTACAACAATATCAAGTACATTTTTTTCTTTAATAACTACATCAGGAGTATCTTCAGACTTTTCAGGTAATTTACGTGAAATCCCTGAGTCAACATCCATAGTTGTAGTTACCAAGAAGAATATTAAAAGCAAGAACGCAATGTCTGCCATTGAACCAGCATTAATTTCTGAATTTTCTCTTCTTGCCATATTTTATCTATTTTACAAGTGATTTAGCAAAGTCAAAAAAGAATGCTCCAAAACCAATAAGACCTAAAATAGCACTATAGTTTATTCCTGTACTCACCCATTTTGATATACTTCCTGCTTCTCCATCAGGTAATACTTTACCCATAGACATAACAGCTCCGTCATCAGCAAACGAATATGCTATTACCAATATTACTAGTAAAGCTCCAACTCCAATTAAAGTTCTTTTTAAAACTTGAGGATGTTTTACCATGTTTACAGCTGAAAACACTATCGAAATTAAAATTGTTATAATCAACAATATTTGTGCAAAATAAATGAAAGGAGATAACACACTGTTTTGTAATGCCACATCTGTTTCAAATACTTCATCTCCAATCATCAAAATTCTAATGAAAAAATAGAATCCTATCAAACCTATTAGTCCTGCAACTAACGTTAATATTTTTGAAATTTTCTTATTCATAATTATTCTTATTTTTTATATCTAACCAAAAGGTCGATAAGTGAAATTGAAGCATCTTCCATATTGTTTACAATACTATCTACTTTAGAAATAATATAATTGTAAAAAACTTGAAGGATAATTGCTACAACTAAACCAAATACTGTTGTTAACAATGCTACTTTAATACCTCCCGCAACAACCGTTGGTGAGATATCTCCAGCTGCTTGTATTGAGTCAAAGGCACCGATCATTCCAATTACTGTACCCATGAAACCAAGCATTGGTGCTAGTGCAATAAATAGTGATAACCAAGAGATGTTTTTCTCTAATAATCCCATTTGTACTCCACCGTAACCAACAACTGCTTTTTCAACATTGTCAATACCTTCATCCATTCTATCTAGTCCTTGATAAAATATAGATGCAACAGGTCCTTTAGTATTTCTACAAACTTCTTTTGCAGCTTCAACACCACCTGATTTTAAAGCTTCATCAACTTTATTTACTAATTTCTTAGTATTCGTTGTTGCCATATTTAAATAGATAATTCTTTCAATAGCAATTGCCAACCCTAAAATTAAGGCTACTAATACAATTCCCATAAAGAAAGGGCCACCTTCAATAAAACGTTGCTTTAATTCTTGGTGAAATGTTTTTGATTCTGTTGCGTCTGCAACTTGTTCAGTTTTTGCTGCATCTTGTGCAATTGCTTTAGGTGCTGCTCCAAATAACAATAGTCCTGTAATTGCAAGGATTGTAAATACTCTTCTCATTGTGTAATAGTTAATTTATTAATTTTTTCGGTTTAAATATATAATAATTTTCACAAAACAATAAAACTACTAAAATATTGAAGGCTTAAAGTTGATAACTCTTACCTTTTCTTATTTTAGTCTCTTTTTGCGAATGGCAAGTAACAAAAAAATGTTGAGTTCTGAAAATTTTATAACTACTTTAAGTATTTTTTTTAGGAACTCTTATCTTTTTTAAAATATTTGCAAAAATTAAACCAATTTAGATTGCTTTTTTGAAAATAACTTTAAAATACTGGTAATTAATTAAATAAAAATTACTCAATAATACTTACTTCACCTCTTAATGAAGTTTCAAAAATTGATTTAAATTTATTTTTTTGAATATTTTCTCCTAATAAATACATTAATTTAGCTAATGCTGATTCAGTTGTAATGTCATTTCCATTAATAACTCCTATTTTTTCTAGTTCAACACTTGTTTCATATTGCCCCATAATTACATTTCCACTAGTACATTGAGTTACATTTATAATAGGTACTCCTTTATCTATTGTTTTTTTTAATAAACCAATAAACCATTTTTTGGTTGGGGCATTTCCTGATCCATACGTTTCTAAAATTACTCCTTTTAAATTGTTATTTTCTAAAATACTAACTATAACGGATTCTGTTATTCCTGGAAATATTTTTAAAATAGCAATATTGTTATTTAAATGCTTCCTCACTTTTAATAGTTTTCTCTTATTTGGTGTGTAAATTAACTGTTTATTAAATTTTAAATGAACTCCACTAATTGCTAATGGTGGAAAATTGGGAGATGTAAATGCTTCAAAATGTTCTGCATTAATTTTTGTCGTTCTATTTGCCCTGTACAATTTATATTCAAAATACAAACATACTTCTGAAATAATTGGAACTCCATTTTCTTGGGAAGAAGCAATTTCTATTGAAGTAATTAGATTTTCCTTAGCATCAGTTCGTAAATCCCCTATTGGCAATTGCGAGCCTGTAAAAATTACTGGTTTTGTTAAATTCTCAAACATAAAACTTATAGCTGATGAAGTATATGACATGGTATCTGAGCCATGCAAAACAACAAACCCATCATAGTTTTTATAATTTTCTTCAATAATATCAGCTATCAATATCCAATTTGAAGGACTCATATTTGAAGAATCAATGGGTTCTTTAAATGAGATACTATTTATTGTACAATCTAATTGATTTATTTCTGGAATATGCTTTAAAAGTTTATCAAAGTTAAAAGTTTTAAGTACTCCTGTTTTGTAATCTTTAATCATTCCTATTGTTCCTCCTGTATATATTAAAAGTATTTTTGGTGTTGTTGTCATTTTGTCTGTCTTCTTTGTTTTGGAATAATTTATGATGTAAATTTATCAAATTAAAAGACAATAATTAAAAAGAAATTATATGATAGGTTTTTATGTTATAATTGGAGTTATTTCACTTGTTAGCTGGCTGGTAAGTCAAAAGCTAAAAAACAAATTTAACTACTATTCAAAAATTAAGTTACAAAATGGTTTAAGCGGTAGAGAAATTGCAGAAAAAATGCTCCATGATAATGGTATTTCTGATGTGAAAGTAATTTCTGTTGCTGGAAGATTAACAGATCATTACAACCCGCTAAATAAAACAGTGAATTTAAGTGAAGCTGTATACAACCAACGTAATGCTTCTGCTGCTACAGTTGCTTCTCACGAAGTTGGGCACGCTGTACAACATGCCAAAGCTTATAAATGGCTTCAGTTAAGATCAACATTGGTACCTGCTGTAAATATTTCATCAAAATTTTCACAGTGGCTGGTTATTGGTGGTCTAATTTTGGGAGCTGCATCTGGAAATAGCGGTATTGGTTTTATACTCGCAATTGTAGGTTTAGGAATGATGGCTCTTGCAACCATTTTTAGTTTCATCACACTACCTGTTGAATACGATGCAAGCAATCGAGCTTTAGCTTGGCTAAAAACAACTAATATGTTAACAGATACTGAACAGGATGGCGCAAAGGATGCTTTAAAATGGGCTGCAAGAACTTATTTAGTTGCCGCTTTGGGTTCTTTAGCTATGTTATTGTATTGGGGTCTTAAAATTCTTGGATCTAGGAATTAAACTCTTAGTTAAAAAATTTATAATTTTATTTGCCTATCTATTTGTTGATCTAAAGAGATAAACGTTTCTGTTCTAGCAACTCCTTTAATAGACTGTATTTCTTGATTAAGCAGTTTCATTAAATGCTCATTGTCTTTACATAAAATTTTGATAAAAATTGCATAATTACCTGTTGTATAATGACTTTCTATTACTTCTGGAATTTCTTTCAGTCTTTTTATTGCTGAAGAATATTTACTTGCCGCATCTAAAAAAACGCCTATAAATGCTAATGTTTTATACCCCAATACTTTTGGGTTAATTATAAATTTTGATCCTAAAATTAAACCCGAAGCCTCTAATTTTCGTAATCTTTGATGTATTGCTGCACCTGAAATTCCAATTTCACGAGCTATTCCTAAAATTGGGGTTCTAGCATCTTTCATCAAATTTTTTAAAATAATTTTATCTATACCATCAATATGTAACTCTTTTTCTTTCATAAGATTTATAATTGAAAGTAAATTTAAAAAAATAAAGGATATGAAAACTCATATCCTTTATTTTTATTTTAATTTGAAATTTTATTCTTCTTCGGGCTGTAACTCAAAATCTTCCATAAATTTAGTTGTATAATTCCCTGCAATATAATCTGGGTTATCCATTAACTGTCTATGGAATGGAATTGTTGTTTTTATACCTTCAATTACAAATTCATCTAAGGCTCTTCTCATTTTACTAATTGCTACTTCTCTTGTTTGAGCAGTAGTAATTAACTTTGCAATCATAGAATCATAATTAGCAGGGATAACATAACCAGCATATACATGTGTATCAACTCTTATCCCATGACCTCCAGGTATATGCAATGTTGTTATTTTTCCTGGTGATGGTCTAAAATCTTTATATGGATCCTCTGCATTAATTCTACATTCTATAGAATACAATTTAGGAAAGTAATTTTTTCCTGAAATTGGAATTCCTGCCGCTACTTTTATTTGTTCGTAAATTAAATCATAATCTATTACCTGCTCAGTAATTGGGTGCTCTACCTGAATACGAGTATTCATTTCCATAAAGTAGAAATTTCTGTGTTTATCAACTAAAAACTCAACAGTTCCTGCGCCTTCATATTTAATGTATTTAGCGGCTTTAACAGCTGCTTCTCCCATTTTTTTTCTTAATGAAGGAGTCATAAATGGTGATGGTGATTCTTCTGTTAATTTTTGATGTCGGCGCTGAATAGAGCAATCTCTCTCTGATAAATGACAAGCATTACCAAAGGAATCTCCAATAATTTGAATTTCAATATGACGCGGTTCCTCAATCAGTTTTTCCAAATACATACCATCATTTCCAAAACAAGCGAAAGCCTCTTGTCTGGCCGCATCCCAATTCTCTTTTAAATCTTCTTTTTTCCAAACAGCTCTCATCCCTTTTCCTCCACCTCCTGCTGTAGCTTTCAACATCACAGGATATCCCATTTTATCAGCCAATTCCTCTGCTTCTTCAAATGTTTCTAGCAATCCTTCAGACCCCGGAATTATAGGTACACCAGCAGCAATCATAGTAGCCCGTGCTGATGCCTTATCTCCCATTTTACTTATCATATCTGCAGAAGCTCCTATAAACTTAATATTATGTTCTTCACATAATTTTGAGAATTTAGCATTTTCAGATAAAAAACCATATCCTGGGTGTATTGCATCTGCATTGGTAATTTCTGCTGCTGCTAAAATTGCTGACATTTTCAAATACGATTCACTACTTAATGCTGGACCTATACATACCGCTTCATCAGCAAAGCGTATATGTAAACTTTCTGCATCAGCAGTTGAATATACTGCTACTGTTTTTATTCCAATTTCCTTACAAGTTCTAATAACTCTTAAAGCTATTTCTCCTCTATTGGCAATTAATATTTTTTTAAACATAAGGCTTTAACTTATTTTATAAACAAAAAACCTATTTCAAATAGGCTTTTGAAATTTAAATATTAAACTTTTGAAAGTAAATTTATGATGGGTCAACTAAATACAAAGGCTGCCCAAACTCTACTGGAGTACCATCTTCTACTAAAACTTTAACTATTTTTCCTGACACTTCAGATTCAATCTCATTAAATAGTTTCATTGCTTCAATAATACAAACAATTGATTCAGGATTAACCGTATCTCCTACCTCAACAAAAACAGGTTTATCTGGAGAAGGTCTTCTATAAAAAGTTCCTATTATAGGTGAGGTAATTTCAATATATTTTGAAGATTCATCAACGGCATCTGTTGCTTCAACTTTTGGTACCTCAGCTGAAGTTGCAGCAACTGGAATTTGTGGAACCATAGGTGCTTGTTGAACTATTGTAGTAGTTTCAGATTTTTCTGACCCAGTTTTAATGGTTATTTTAATATCTTCCATTTCTAATTTCACTTCACTTGCGCCAGATTTAGCTACAAATTTAATTAGATTTTGAATTTCTTTTAAATCCATATTCTGTTGGTTTTAGTTGTTATTTTTTATTTTTAATTATATGCCCATTTAAAATAAATGGCTCCCCAAGTGAAGCCCCCTCCAAATGCTGCAAAAATTATAGTATCTCCTTTTTTAAGTTGTTGTTCATAATCAGCTAAAAGTAATGGTAAAGTTGCCGATGTTGTATTTCCATATTTTTGAATATTCATCATTACTTTTGAGGCATCTAAATTAATTCTATTTGCTGTAGCCTCAATAATTCTTTTGTTCGCTTGGTGTGCCGCAAGCCAGGCAACATCATTATTTGTTAACTTATTCCGTTCTAATATTTTAACCGTAACATCTGCCATATTAAAAACTGCATTTTTAAAAACCGTTTTACCGTCCTGAAAAACAAAATTTTCTCTTTTATCTATAGCTTCCTTTGTTGTAGGATACAGAGACCCTCCTGTTTTAACTTGTAAAAATTCTCTTCCTACTCCATCACTTTTTAAATATTCATCTTGTAAACCTAAACCTTCTTCATTTGCCTCAAATAATACAGCGCCTGCACCGTCTCCAAAGATAATACAAGTAGCTCTATCTGTATAATCAATCATAGAAGAACATTTGTCAGCACCTATAAGCAGTATTTTTTTATATCTCCCAGATTCTATGTAACTGGAAGCTACCGACATTCCATATAAAAAACTTGAGCAAGCTGCTTCTAAATCGAATCCAAAAGCATTTGTAGCTCCAATTTGGGTTGCTGTATAAACTGCTGTTGCAGCAGCTTGCATATCAGGTGTTGCTGTTGAAACAATTACCAAATCTATTTCTTTTGGATCTAAGTTTTTCTTTTTAATTAAATCTTCGGCTGCTCTAATAGCCATATATGAAGTTCCTTTTCCTTCACCTTTTAATATTCTTCGTTCTTTTATCCCTGTTCTTGTAGTAATCCAATCATCATTAGTATCAACTAATTTTTCTAACATTTTATTTGTTAAAATATCCTCAGGAACATATTTTCCAACGGCTGTAATTGCAGCGGTAATTTTTGTCATAATTTGTTTCTCTTTTAGTGAAAAAAAGACGCTCAAAGTAATGAAATTTATTTTGATTTTTTACTTAATTTCGTCATTTTCTAGTCAATTTTAAGCTAAAAAATAAAAAAACCCTCAAAATGAGAGTTTTTAACATATTTAACACTTAATTAAATTAAGCTTGAACTTCTTCTGAATCTATCACAATTTGCCCTCTGTAATACAATTTTCCTTCGTGCCAATGAGCTCTATGATATAGGTGTGCTTCACCTGTTGTTGGATCAATAGCTATTTGAGGTGTAATTGCTTTATAGTGAGTTCTTCTTTTATCTCTTCTTGTTTTTGATATTTTTCTTTTAGGATGTGCCATTACTTGTATTTTTGTCTATTAATATATCTTTTAATTTATCCCATCTAGGATCTATTTCTTTATTTTCAGTTTCTTTTTCTTCTTTTATCTCTAATTCTTTCAATTTATCTAATACTACAGAATGCAAGGTTCCATCGTTTACACCAGGGTGAATTTTTTTAAAAGGTAATCCTAATATAACTGCTTCATAAATATATTGTGCTACATTCATTTTATGTTGATCGTAAGGCAATATTAACAATTCTTCATTTTCATCATTAAACTCATCACCAAAATTCACAACTAAATCTATTGATGTTTCAATAGGTTGCTTAAATAACTCATTTGTAACATCGCAGGCTACTTCAATCCAACCTTTAAAATCAAAATGTAGCTCATAGATTGTAGGTTTTTTTAAAAAGGATAATACTACCTTTACATTTGAGTTGTAAAACTCTTCATAATTAAAAAAATCAAAGAACTTCTTTTCTATTATATAATCAAACTGATGTATTCCTTCCTTTAAACCTATAAAAGAAATATCAAACTCTTTTAAATCTTTCATTTAGAACTTCAATTTGAGCGTGCAAAGATATGAAATTATAAATAAATTTTAAAAATTTATTATTTTTCTTTTTGTTTTCTTACTTTTAAACTGTTTTTAGTCAAACTTTTATATTCATTTCGAGTTCTAAATATCTGAATTCCACTAAAAATAGCTTCTTTAAATGAATTAATATTAGCTGTTCCTTTTCCCGCCAAGTCGTATGCAGTTCCATGGTCTGGTGATACCCTTATTTTATCTAAACCTGCCGTAAAATTAACTCCTTTTCCAAATGATAACGTTTTGAATGGAGCTAATCCCTGATCGTGATACATAGCCAAAATTGCATCAAAATTTTTATAATTCTCAGATCCAAAAAAACTATCTGCAGCATAAGGACCATAGACTAACTTATTTTCATTTTGAATTTCTGTGATTGTTGGTTTTATTATTTCGTCATCTTCACTACCTATAACACCATTATCTCCGCAATGGGGATTCAAGCCTAAAATTGCTATTTTGGGTTTTGAGATAGCAAAATCTTGAACCAATGTTTGATATAAAATAGCTACTTTTTTCTTGATCAAATCTGGTGTAATTGTTGCCGCTATTTTTGAGACTGGAATATGCCCTGTTATTAACCCTATTCTCAAATTGTTTTTCATCAAAATCATCAAACTTTCTCCATTTAATTTTGATTCTAGATATTCTGTGTGCCCTGGGAATTTAAAATTTTCAGATTGAATATTATCTTTATTTATAGGTGCAGTTACCAAAATATCTATTTCATTATTTACCAATGAATTAGTTGCTGCTTCTAATGATTTAAATGCATAATCCCCTGAGGTTTTTGTAGGTAATCCTAAATTTATTTCAATATCTTCATCCCATATATTTAAGATATTCAATCTCCCATGTATTGCTCTATTTATTTGTTTTATACCATTGAATGGTACGTTTAAATCCATCCCCTTTTTATAGGCTGAAATTAATTTAGTTGATCCAAATACAATAGGTGTACAAAAATCTAACATTCTTTTATCTAAAAATGTTTTCAGAATAATTTCTATCCCAACACCATTAATATCTCCTATGGAAATTCCTATTATTATTTTTTTAGATTTATTCATAAATCAGGTATATTATGCTTAATTTTGACTGCACAAAAGTAATCAATTAAATTAATAAAAATTATGTTTACTGGTATAATAGAAACATTAGGCGTTGTTAAAAATATTATTAATGAAGGTGAAAATATTCATATCACTATTGAAAGTAATTTCACTTCTGAATTAAAAATTGATCAAAGTATTGCTCACAACGGTGTTTGCTTAACCATTGTAAGCATAAATGGTAATGAATATACGGTAACTGCAATTAAAGAAACGCTTGATAAATCTAATTTTAAACATTTAAAAATTGGAGATTTCATAAATTTAGAGAGAGCAATGGTACTTGGAGCTAGACTAGATGGGCATATTGTACAAGGTCATGTTGATCAAACTGCAATTTGTACAAATATTGTTGAAGAAAATGGTAGCTGGGTTTTTAGTTTTGAGTATGACACCTCCTTTAGTAATATTACTATTGAAAAAGGCTCAATAACCATTAATGGGGTTAGTTTAACGGTGGTTAATTCTAAAAAAAATAGTTTTTCTGTTGCAATTATACCTTACACATATGAATTTACTAATTTCCACACCTTTAAAAATGGTACAGAGGTTAATTTAGAGTTTGATGTAATAGGAAAATACGTGGCTAGATTATTAGAAAAATAATTATTTTTTTCTTTTTAATTCATATATTCCATATGCAATACCTGAAATAAGCAAGAAAGAGATACCGCCATCAATTGGTAAACCAGGATTGGGTGGTCCCGTTGGTAAAGGAGGTGGCTTGTGCCCAAACATTGTTGAACTTATTAGCACAAAGCAAAAACTTAATAAATATTTATTAAATCTACTTCTCATTTGGGGTTGAGGTTATTGTTATAAAACTGTAAAAATACAAATATAGTCCTTTTTTTACAAACGTATTATTTTTTAAATTATTCTAGATCTAAAAAATGGGGGATTGATATCGACAACAAATCATTCTTTTCTATAATTTTAATATCTATTTCCCATAATAAACCCTTAATCAAAATTTCTTTAACATAGCTATTTATTCTAATACTCGAACAAATATAAATTTATTAATTTCATTGCCTATATATTTTTGATATTATTAAGCCAACTACATAACATGTTATATAATTGGCTTGTTTTAAAAAACAAACTAATTAGTCATCCCTTAAAAACAATTAGATTATTGATAATCAGTTGATAAACTCTTTCAATAAGTTTTTAAAACTGCAAGCAAATACGTATCTTAGTAAAAAAGCTTGCAGATATGGTTGGTAAACA
>JAKIVA010000088.1 GCA_021647265.1 Lutibacter sp. | reverse complement strand
CTACGATTAATAAATTGTAAAAATGAAAAAAGTAATTGCTATAAATTTCCCTTTAAATACTATTAAATATTACTTCTACAAGCTTGCTGAGCGGAGTCGAAACGATAATTCACAATTATTTAATATTTTAAAAACTCTAAAAAAACTTTTATACTATCATTCCTGTGCAAACAGGAATCTCATCTTCATTGTTCAAACAAAAAAATCCCCTGTTTGTAAAATTTTAAGAACACAATACGCTAATAAAATGTTTAACCTAAAACCACTAACTATGACATAGCTACTATAACAAACAGAGGATAGTATTGCAAAAGTAATACACCTCGCAGTTTTAACAAAATAAAAAGGCGCAATTATGCGCTAGTAACTAATTTAAAAATTAATAAAATGAAAAATATAATTTTAGGAATAGTATTTGTTTTTGCAACAGTAAGTTTTACGAATGCAAAAAATGAGACAAAAAATGATAAACCATCTAATGTTGAATTTGTAGCTCCAGATTGCTGGGCTGGTGCTGATGCAGCCGAAGTCAGCACTTGTGGATCAGTAGGTTGTAATTTTGATCTTTGGGCAGCCGTTTATTCTGCTTGTATGGGATATGAAAAATAAATTTAAGTTTATTGTAAAGCCTAATTTAAATTAGGCTTTACTTTTTATCAAATCAAATCAAATCAAATGAAAACAAAATTATTAATACTACTAAGCCTGCTTACAAGCTCTATGCACTCTCAGGTAAATACAGTATGTAAATACCAATTATTACCAATTACTAAAAATTATGAAATTACAAAAGCAGATGATGAAGTAACTAAAAACACAAAAAAAATGCTTCTTGAGGCTTTTGATATAGCTCAAGATTTTGACTATATACTGAAATTTAATAAAATAGAAAGTAGTTTTCGAATTGACGAAAGTATGATTAATGAGAGCCTCAAGAGTAATTTTTTGTATAACATAGCCAAATCGTTAATTGGTAAGGGACTTTATTATCAAAATAGAGAAGAGAAGAAAATGCTACACCAAAAGGAGGTTATGGGTGAATTATTTATTATAAAAGATTCTCTTATGAATGATTGGCAAATACATGGTGATTCAAAGAAAATAGGAAATTACGTGTGTTTTAGAGCAACCAAAAAATGTAAATCTTGCAGTAGTATTGAAGATGTTTGGTTTACTCCAGACATATCGGCACCTTTTGGGCCACTTGGTCAAGGTGGTTTACCAGGGCTAATAGTTGAAATTAGAAATAAAGGGTCAATACTTAGACTGGTAGAGATTAAGTATCAAAAAAAAACAATAAAAATTGAAAAACCTTATAAAGGCAAAATAATAACTATAAATGAGTATAATAAAATGGTTAATAGAATTAGAGGTAATGCAAAAAAAATGAGTAATTAAGTATTGGCAAATAAATATTTTACATTTTATGACAAAGAAAAAAATTGCTTTTATTATTTTCGTTATTTTAAGTACGTTATCGTTTTCACAAACCATAACCATAAAAGGAGTGGTAAAAGATAGTTTACAAAATACGTTAACCTACGCCAATGTAATTGCTAAACCTACCGATGTTTCTAAAAACTCACAATTTTCTTTTACAGATGATGATGGTAGGTATAAATTAGAGCTTACAAAAAATAATACTTATACTATCTCAATAAGTTATATGGGTTATAAAACAGCCAATTTTAAGTTTATAGCAACAGAAAATTCACAAAGAAACATTGTTTTAAAAGAAGCCCCAAACCAATTAAAAGAAGTAATTATTGAAATTCCTGTAACGGTTAAAGAAGATACCATAACCTATAATACCAATAAATTTGTAACAGGTGAAGAACGTAAATTAAAGCAGGTACTTAAAAAATTACCGGGTGTTGAGGTAGATAAAAATGGAACGGTAACAGTACAAGGTAAAAAAATAACCACCATGCTGGTAGATGGTAAAAAGTTTTTTGGTGGTGGTTCTAAATTAGCAGTTGAAAACATTCCAGCCAATGCCATAGATAAAATACAAGTACTAGATAATTATAGTGAAATAGCTTTTTTAAAAAATGTATCAGATACCGATGAAATGGCAATGAATATATTGTTAAAAGAAGATAGGAAACAATTTGTTTTTGGAGATATTGAAGCTGGTAAAGGAACTAAAGACTATTATAGAACGCATAGTAACTTGTTTTATTACAGCCCTAAAACAAACGTAAATTTTATAGGTAATTTAAACAATACGGGCGAAAAAACCTTTACATTTAAAGATTATATGAGTTTTCAAGGTGGACTAAGTGCTATTTTAAAAGGAGATGGCTCTATTTATAAAGTTTCTAGCAGTGGCTTTTTACAGTTTATGGAGACACAAGATGTAGTAGCCAGTAGCAATAAATTTGGCGCATTAAATATTTCAAAAACAGTAAATACAAAGCTTGATATATCAGGATATGCTATTTTTTCACATACAAACACCAATACCTTTACAACAACAAATAAGGAATATATAACAGATTCGTTTAGTTTTTTTGAAGATAAAGAAGACCGTAACAGTACACGCAGTATTTTAGGTATTGGTAAATTTAATATTGAATATGCTCCAAATAACAAAGAGCAATGGTATATAAAAACCCAAATTAAAAAAACAAGTAATTTAGGAAGTAGTACTATTTTATCAGTTATAAATACAGAAAATATAAATATTCAAACTACAAAAGATGCGATTGCCTATAATATAAATCAAAATATAGAGTGGCATAAAAAACTATCAAAAAAACATACATTTTCTGTTGCTGCAGATATTACTTTTGATAAAAACAATCCAACAACATATTGGCAAACAAACCAGTCAATTTTACAAGGGCTAATTCCAGTTGAACAATCCGAAAATTATGTGATAAATCAAGTTAAAGAAACTAAAAACACAAGCATAAATACTATTTTTAAGCATTATTGGGTGTTAAATAACGCTAACCATATTTACACAACAATAGGAAATACATTTATTAGTGAGCAGTTTTATACAAACGACAGTCAACAATTAGAAAATGGAGATAAAAATAATTTTTCTTCAGCAGGTTTTGGAAATAACTTAGATTATACGTTAAACGATTTATTTTTAGGGATACATTATAAGTTTAAAACTGGTATTTTTACCTTTAAACAAGGTGCTTTTTTACATAAGTACAATTGGGAGTTAAATCAAACAACTAAAGTTATTAAAGATAAAGTATTGTTACTTCCCAATTTTTTAGCAACTATTAAATTTAGTAATTCAAAAAAAATAAAAGTGAAGTACCAACTTAAAAGCTCCTTTTCAGATGCTTCAAAATTAGCAAACCGTTTTTATTTACAATCCTATAATTCCGTTTTCAAAGGAAATGAAGAACTAGAGAATGAATTGTATCATTCAGCAAGTATTTTTTACAATAGGTTTAGTTTGTATAGAGGTTTAATGCTTTTTTCGGGCTTCAATTATATCAAAAAAACAAAGGGTATTCAAAACGAAATACAATTTGAAGGTGTAAACCAATATATTGTACCAATACTGGTTAATAATCCAGAAGAACGATGGAGTTTTAATTTAGGAATTGACAAGAAAATAAAAAATATAAAATATCATGTAGATACAAAACTGTCAACTTCTAATTACTTACAAAATATAAATGGGTTAATTGTAAATAATAAGAGTGTTAATAATAGTTATAAGTTTTCAGCAAAAACATTGTACGATGAATTTCCAACAATAGAAATTGGTTTTGAGCAAGGTATTGGAAATTATACTTCTAGTAATCAAACTTCAAAATTCACAACAAACAAACCTTTTGTAACTGTTGATTATGATTTTTTAGAAGGGTTTATTTTTTCTTTTGATTATGAAAATTATAATTATCAAAATAAAACTTTCAATCAAAAAAACACCTATCAAATAGCAAATACAACGCTATCTTATAAAAAAGAAGATAGTGCTTGGAGTTTTAAAATAAATGCTCAGAATTTATTTAATGTACAATTTAAACAGCAAAATAGCTTTTCTTCTTATATAATCTCCGATTCTAAAACGTATATTTTGCCAAGAATTGTTATGATTTCAGTTGGTTATAATTTGTAAAAACTTTAACCAAAGCAAGGAATAAACAAAAAACCATAAATTTGTTTTACAAGTAGGCTTTCTCCCTACTTTAGTATGCAAAAACCATAAACTTTTGAAATACAGCATAAAATAGCAATAAAATTTTGCCAAGTCTTTTTTTTTTTTTTATATTGAAACCGAAAAAGAAAATGCTACAATTAATAAATTGCAAAAATGAAAAAAGTAATTGCTATAAATTTCCCTTTAAATACTATTAAATATTACTTCTGCAAGCTTGCTGAGCGGAGTCGAAACGATAATTCACAATTATTTAATATTTTAAAAACTCTAAAAAAAACTTTTATACTGTCATTCCTGTGCAAACAGGAATCTCATCTTCATTGTTCAAAAATAAAAATCCTCTGTTTGTAAAATTTTAAGAACACAATACGCTAATAAAATGTTTAACCTAAAACCACTAACTATGACATAGCTAATACAACAAACAGAGGATAGTATTACAAAAGTAATACACCTCGCAGTTTTAACAAAATAAAAAGACAATAAATAGTTGTAAACACATGCTATATGGTTGTTTAATCAAATGTTGGTAGCCATAAGAACCGAGTAGACAGAGTAAATTCAAGACCTTCCGACTTACGGAATTAGAAAAAAAGGAAATTACTCTTTTTCAAAAGTGAAAATTGGATATCTAAAACAGTCGGAATTGCTGAAACAGCGACTTTAAACTTAGCTGAAAGTAAGCAAAATAAAATATTAAAAATTATGAAAAAATTATCATTAGCATTAATTCTGCTATTAACTTTAACGACTTTTAGCTCTTGCAATGAAGAGTCTATTAATTTATCTGAAAATTCTAAAATAATTATTAGTAATGAAGAAATTCCAATCTTTGATAACTCAAAATCAAAAACTCAAATAACTAATGATTTTTCGAAATCAAAAACTCAAATAAAAATAACTAATGATTTTTCAAGAGAAAGTATTCTTGACACCACAAATGAGCAATTAAAAGTGCCTGTCATTTTTACAAATGAAAATGAAAATATTACAGTAGCACCTGCTGTAAAATTTAGAATTGCTACAAGAAAGTCAGGTTGTAAAAGAGGAATTGGTTTCAGATGCGGAAATGATTTACCTCAATTAAAAACCACTGATATTGATTTAGAAGATGAAAAAACATTTAGTGCTAAAGTAAGCTATGATTATAAAAATGGATATGTTATATATCAATTCAATCAAATAAATTGGAATGAATTATAATTTTATTAAAAATAAAGGTGGAGTATTTTTCTTTGCCTTTATTTTTATATTCTTGACGTCTTGTATTAGTATATCTAAAATAATTATTGGATTTAAAAACCCTAAAGTTATTACAGTAGAGGAATTAAAAAATATTAGAAATCAAATATTTGATGATAATATAAATGATTATTATTACAAAGAAGGTATTAAGGATTCGATTTTTTTCAATAAAATTTTAAGCTTATCATTTAATGGCAGTTTGAACATCTACAATAAAAATGGGGAGAAAATATCCTTTAAAAATACAACTTGTATTAATGATGAAATTAAAATCATCACTGAAAATTTAAATTCTTTACAGATCAATTCCAATAAGATATTTAAGGATGTTAAAGATCTAATTAATTTAGACACTCAAGAACAAATTAAAACATTTGGTTCAGATGATTTTGAGTATTATGTGATTTATTATTGGAGTTCATATATGAGCAAAAAAAAATCAATACAAAATGAATTTAATTTGTTGAATAATACATTTGATCATAATCACTATAAAATTATCCGAATAAATTGTGACTTTTTAAATATTTGGAAACTTAAAAAAAATAAAAAAATAAAACTTAAATTTAAAAAAGAAAACGATGGTTATTATAATGTCTCTTTTAAATCAATTCTTTGGAAGTAACGTCTATTAACAACTCATAAAATTTATGCTTAAATTTTAATAAAATAGCGAACTGGAAAACATTCAACAATCGATTTGCTACAACCTAAAATCTATAATTTTACAGTCGTACAAATCTTATAAAAGCCCGTTGGTAGCCATTAGAATGAATTGTTTCATTCAGCAAGTATTTTTTATAATAGGTTTAGTTTGTATAGAGGTTTAATGCTTTTTTCGGGCTTCAATTATATCAAAAAAACAAAGGGTATTCAAAACGAAATACAATTTGAAGGTGTAAACCAATATATAGTACCAATACTGGTTAATAATCCAGAAGAACGATGGAGTTTTAATTTGGGAGTTGATAAGAAAATAAAAAACATAAAATATCATGTAGATACAAAACTATCAACTTCAAATTTTTTACAAAATATAAATGGGTTAATTGTAAGTAATAAGAGTGTTAATAATAGTTATAAGTTTTCAGCAAAAACATTGTACGATGAATTTCCAACGATAGAAATTGGTTTTGAGCAAGGTATTGGAAATTATACTTCTAGCAATCAAACTTCAAAATTCACAACAAACAAACCTTTTGTAACTGTTGATTATGATTTTTTAGAAGGGTTTATTTTTTCTTTTGATTATGAAAAGTATAATTATCAAAATAAAACATTAGTGTCCGATAAAAATACGATTATTTTTAAAGACACTATCCCGTAAAGTGTGTAAACTTAAAATCATAGGGTTCAATTTTTCAGAGTTGAATCCTATTTTCAAATATAGTTAAAAACTGGTTTAAAATTATGCCCCAGTTTCTAATTGGCATTGTCC
>JAKIVA010000087.1 GCA_021647265.1 Lutibacter sp. | reverse complement strand
TAGATTGTAGTACTTTCATATCATTGTTTTATTGCATCACCAATTTAGGTGAAAAACAACAAGCCGCAAAGCGTTATTTATAAATACTTTGCGGCTATTTTTAACTCTATCTTACGGATGTAAGAAGCTATCAGAACCCGTCTTTAATACTAAAACTCTTGTTAATTGTTTTATTTTCAAGAGTTTTTTAGGTTTTAGGAACAGCCTTTATTACATCTTAAACAGAAGCTTTTTTGACTAAAACTTCAAAATTTATTAGAACAATAGGCTCAATTATTCTCCCTATTAAAAAAGGGTATATTAAATATTTTGTGTACTTTAGAGAACCATAAAATTGCAAACAGTATATAAAAAATATTTATTTGTTTATCTAAAATGACACTTTTTGTTGTGTTAATATAAGTTGTGCATAATGCCCGAAAAAATAATTCAATGGAAAAATTAATCAATCAGTATAAGGAAAATTCTGATTTAGTGTACCAAACTTGGTTTATTGAAAATGAAGAAAGGTTAAAAGCATTTCGCTCAATTCGGAGAGGAGTCTATCAAATTATTAAGGACATTTATGAGAATAAATTCCCAAATAATTTCAAAGGGAGCTCGTTAGAATTTGTACTTTCTTGCATAACTGAACAGAAACAAGTGTTTGAAGGAGCCTCTCATCCTTTTTATTGGAAACCAAAACTACGAATACCTGATATTTATGAAAATCAAAATAACAAACAAGCTTTTGGGAAATTTTTAGAAAGTTGTATTAATGCAACCAACGAAAATCAATTAATTAAAGAAATTATTTCCCTTGACCAACTTAAAATAAAAGGAGTTGGACCTGCTTTAACAAATATTCTTTATTTCCTCCACCCTACTATTATCCCTCCTTTTAACACTGCTATGGTGAGAGGATTTAATATGCTGTTTAATGAAAAAATTAAATTAGGTTCCTGGAAAGAGTATTTAAAAATGAGAGAAATAATAATTCAACAAAATCAAAAATATAAAAAGCTACTTTCTAATGACCTGGGAGCGTTTTGTGGTTTACTTTTTGAAGTTGGTAATTATAATCTATTTATTGAAAATCAACCAAATTTGAGTGATGAGGAACGTTCCAAAATTAGAAAAAAATTAGAAAAAAGACATAAAAAGGTAATTGATGAAAATGAGGAAAAAAAATTGCATTCCGAAATGCAATATCACCTTTTAAAAATAGGGAAAGCATTAAATTATGATGTAATTGCAGCAAGTAATGACCGGTCTAAAGGATTTAACGGAAAAAGCTTTTCTTCATTGAGCTTAAAAGAATTTCCGAAAATTGATATTCCAAAAGAAACTTTAAATACAGTTAAATTAATTGATGTTATTTGGTTTGAAAAAGATTCAAATAAAATTGTTTGTGCATTTGAAGTTGAAAAAAGTACTTCAATTTATTCTGGAATTTTGAGACTTTCTGATTTATCTTTTTCATTACCTAATCAAAACTCAAATCTATATATTATAATCCCTGACAAAAGAGAAAATGAAGTTAAATTTCAACTTTCTAGACCTTCAATAGTAAATGGAAAAATTACAATTAAATATATATTGACTTCCGATTTAAAAGAACATTGTGAGGCTCTATGTAAATTTGGAGATAGTCATATAATTCTGGAGAAAATTTCAAATGGAATGTAGCACTATGCACAACAACTCATAAAATTTATGCTTACATTTGAACAAAAAAATAATTATGAAAAAGTATTTCCTTTTCGTTTTAGTTTTCTTCATCTTATCTTGTAGTAAAGAAAACGAAAACGAGCCTCCATTTTGTAATGGAACCATAACAGAATTAGGTATAATTAACGTAAATCCTAATTCACTGAGCTTTATTCCATATAGTGGCGAAGAAAATATTTATTTCAGAAATGAAAATGGTGATGAAGTGAAATTTGAACCAGCTTTCGGCCCTATAGAGAATGTTTTTCAAGATAACACCTTTGAAATAACATGCGATAATGGTGGTGTTGGTTATTATAAATTCATACGTGAACAGTATGTGGTATCTTTTAAATGTACAGAATTAAATATCGAATATTACTTAAACCTGTATACCCATAATTCTTCCATCTATCCTATATTTGTAGATGAATTTTGGTTATACTTTCTAATACCCCCAACTGAAAATAATATAAGTTTTCCTCTTATTCTTAATATCATAACGAGCTTTAATGGTAATGAAAGTTTATTAAAAAGCGAATTCGAAAGTTTTAATAATTATGAGTTTGTTGATGAACTAGAATTACTAGGTATGACTTTCAATAATGTTTATAAAATAACTGACCTTGAAAATAGATCATTATTAACTGAATTGTATTTTAATAAAGATTATGGTGTTATTGGATTCAAATCAGAATCGAATATTTGGGTATTTAATAGGTTTGAATAAAAAGACAGACACCTACAACTCATAAAATTTATGCTTAAATTTATACAACAAACATTTTAACAAAGCAATTTACTACAATGGTAAAATCAGAAATTTTTCTGTCGCACAAATCTTATAAAAGCCATTGGGTAAAATTATGAACCGCATACTTTTCATATTTATTATAGTTCTAAATTTAATTTTGGGTTGTGTTCCTAAAAAAGAAAAAATCGAATCTAATATTACTGTAAATAAAGAAGAATATATAAAAACTGAACAATTTCAGAATAGTTTCAAAATCGATACTTCTCTATTAAAAAAAACAACCTTTGATTTTGTAAAAATTTCTAATTCAAAAAAAAATGATAGTATTTTATCAATCTGCAATTGTAAAAAAGACAAAAAGAATAACATAATCAAAATACAACTCGAAACAGCAATTCCTACACAAAAAGAATTGGACACAATGAGTGAGAATTTTAAGAAGAGGAATAGAATTTTACAAACAAGAGATTTAGGATATTTAACTAAAATAAATGGGCAGTTTAAATTCTTAACAATTATATTAAAAGACAGCCTTGTAAAAAGTATAGATTTATATTCAAAATCAACCGAAAAAGAATATAACGGAATTGACTTTGACTCATTATCAATTGAAAAATATAAAATATCTATTTCAAAATTTGATTACTCCATTGCATCGGATGTTTATGGGAATTTTGAATTACAACTTAAAAAAGGATTTGGATTATTTGAAAATGATACAATTTTGAAAGGAACATTTGTATGTAATAATGGGGAAGTTTCCAAAAAGAAAGAAATTAAAAATTGGAATATTAAAAAAAACTTTAAAAATCTAATTATGAACACAGAATTAAATTTAGAATAGGACGTTGACTAACACCGCATATTATTTATGCTTAAATTTATAACAAACCGAATTTCTTAGTCCAAAAACTCTAATGGATTTTTCGTCGCACAAATCTTATAAAATTTAGATGGCTACAATAAACAAAATAAGTTTTCAAAAAATAATTGACGCTAAAAAAAGAGGTGAAATATCTTTTCATCTACAAATGGAAAATGATATGTTTGAGGAAATACTTTCTAATTATCAAGAAAACAGATTCCTTTCTTCCGCAAGTACAGCATTTGTATTATATGAAAGGATTTTTATAACTAGATTGTCTAGAGAAATTAATTCACCAAATGATTTCACACCTAATAAGGAAAATATTTTTGAACAATTAGATTACCTAATAAATAAAGAAAGGGAGGTTGTAGATGGAAAAAAAGAAGGGGAGAAAAGAGGATTATCATTTAAAAATATCACAAAAGAATTAAAAGAACGAAAGATTATTTCAGAAAAAGAAAAAGAAAATTATGACTCCATTTATGATGAATACAGAAATCCGGTATTGCATGGGTTGACGTACCGTTTATATGAATCTATTTTCAATAAAAAACCCAATAATTCCTTAGAAATAGACTTGAATTATAAAATTATATATAAAAGATTATCTGAAAAAATCATAAATGAGATTTATACACTTATTTCTAGTAAAAAATTAATAAAAGAATAAATGTCGAGCAGGCAAAGGAGGAATATCATCTGTAAGCCCTTAAATTCAATGCAAAAAAACTCATTCCCTATCGTATCTAATAAAGAAAAATCAAATTATGAAAATATTTAAATTAATTTTAAACACCTTGTTAATACTCTTTTTTTTAGAATCCACCTATGCACAAGATTGGGCTAATTTACATCAATTTCAAAAAGAGAATTCTGAACTAACAATTCCTAAATCTGATGAACATAGAATTGTATTTATGGGGAATTCAATTACAGAAAGTTGGTTAAAAATACGACCTAATTTCTTTACAAATAAATCGTATATAAATAGAGGTATTAGCGGACAAACAACTCCTCAAATGCTATTACGTTTTAGACAAGATGTTATTAATTTAAAGCCTACAGCCGTAGTTATATTAGCTGGAACAAATGATATTGCGGAGAATACCGGCCCTAGATCAATTGAAATGATTGTAGATAACATTATATCTATGACCGAATTAGCAAAAGCTAATAACATAAAAGTCATACTATGTTCTGTACTTCCTGCTAGTGATTTCCCTTGGAGAAAAGGACTAGAACCGGCAGAAAAGGTTATAAAACTCAATACACTGTTAAAAGCTTATGCGAACCAGCATAACTTAGTTTATGTAGATTACTTTGCTTCTATGGTAAATGAGTATAATGGCTTAAAAAAAGAGCTTGGAACGGATGGAATTCATCCAAATATAACTGGATATCTAATTATGGAACCTCTTATAGAAAATGCTATAGCAAAAGCGTTAATTAAAAAATAAGCCTTATAAAAAGTTGTGTTTTTCATTGTGAAATGGAATTCGCTCTCCCTTTTTTGGACGAAAATAGACGAATGAGGTATTATGGTAAACGCTAATATTAAATACCAAATATCCAGTGTTTGAATTTATTCCTTTAGAAACGTTTATTAATAAATCACAATTACACCAAATTAATATTAACCTGAAATCTAGCGGCAAGCTAAGCTCACCCCATTCTTTCTTTGTAAAGTTAAACTTAATAAATAAGTAAGACTTAACAATACAAATCTAAAGGCAGGCTTGGATTGATGTGTTTTGATAGCAAATTACGTCAATGGTAGTGAAATTCTGAAAGAATTTTGTATCGAAATCAAGTAATTTGCTTACATCAAACTCAGGTTATTAGCAAAAAAAAAATTAATTAAATAAGAACTATTTTAAATAGAAAATTGTAAATTTAATGTTTAAAATCTCAATTTAAATGGATTTCTACCTTCCTCTTTTTGCAGGTATTATTGCTGCAATTACACACGTAATTTCTGGGCCAGATCATTTAGCTGCAGTTACTCCTTTTGCTATAGAAAGTAAAAAGAAAGCTTGGAAAGTTGGCTTATTTTGGGGAATAGGCCATTTATCGGGTATGTTATCTATTGGTGTTTTATTTTTACTTTTTAAAGAATTTATTCCTGTTGAAAAAATCTCGGCTCATAGTGAAAAATTTGTTGGGGTATTATTAATTGGCTTAAGTATTTGGATTTTTTTTCAACTTTTTAAAAAAGAAAAAAATCATACACACATACATATTCATACAGAAAATAATGGTATTATACACAAACACGAACATCAGCATTCTAAATATGGCTCACACAATCATCAACATTTAAATTTAAAACAAAACACAACAGCTTCCTTATCTTTTGGCTACGTTCATGGATTGGCTGGTATTGCTCATTTTTTATTGTTTTTACCCGTTTTAGGATTTACATCTAAATTAGAGTCAACCGAATATATTATTGGATTTGGAATTGGAACCATACTTGCCATGGTTTCTTATGCAATGGTTATTGGGCATGTTTCTCACGCCTCAAAAAACAACCACAATAGCAACTTTTTTAGAGGAATTCGTTTTGCAAGTGGTTTATTTGCTTTAATTATAGGTGTTTATTGGTTGTTTATGAATTAATTTAAGAATATTACAACACATCCTAAAAATTAAAAAGAATTATAAAGCATCTGTAGGATGATAAAATCTATTATATTTTACCCAAACACTCTACCATTAAATAAGATCCACTCAAATTATTATTACCAGAATACCAGCTAATTATTGTTCCTCCAGTTTTTCTCAGCTCTATAAGAGTGTCTGTACTAGATGAAACAAAAGCATGGCTACCTTGATCACCAGTATTTTGGTCTTGATTAGGAGAAGCATATCCTCCTGCAAAAGTTCCAATCTGAGATCCATTGTTTGCATTGTAAATTGAATACCCGTAAAAGGTAGTAGCACCAAGACTTCTAACATAACCAGAAATTTTGTAACGGTAACCTCCCTTAAGGTTTACACGCCCTAAACCTGTACTTCCAAGAGCTGTTGTGTAAGGTGTGGTATACAACGTTATTAACCCCATTGAATTGTTGCTATTAAATGTAGAGTTAAAAGGACAATGGTCTCCAGTTCCAAGGTAACTGGTTGAGCTTGTTGACAAAACAAATAATCCGTATTGTTGCATTGCATCTAACTGCGTTTGAACATTCGAACTTACCGTATTAATGTACTGTAACTCTGTATTAGATACCGTACCATCGGCTAATTTTGTAGCATCAATACCCGTGGCTACTTTAGCATTGGTAACTTTTGAATTTCCAATAGTTAATGCTGTTGCACCTGTAACATCACCAGTATGAGTTGCATTGGTAACTTTGGCTGTGTTAGAAACAATTGCATTTGCTTGTGTAGAAGTAATGCCAGTTTTTGCTGTGTTAGCAGCGACACTAGTATTGGCAGATACTCTAGCTTCTGTATAATATAAATTGGTGATGCCTTCGGTGAGCGCATCTGTAGTTGTAGGTGCTGCAGCAGGTGTTACCCAACTTGCCAGTCCAGTAGCATCAGACGTTAGCACCTT
>JAKIVA010000021.1 GCA_021647265.1 Lutibacter sp. | reverse complement strand
ATGAAATCAAAAGCAGTATTCAAGACTTATAATCAAGATCAATTAAGTTTATTACCTCCAAGTTACGATGAATTAGTACCAAAGAACCATCCGGTTCGTATCGTAAATCATATCATAGACAATGTAGACATTAGCTCTTTAGAAGCAACTTATAAAGGAGGTGGCACTTCGAGTTATCATCCACGAATGTTATTATAAGTAATTACCTATGCCTACTTACGCAATTTATATTCTTCACGAAAAATAGAACAAGCCTTATATGAGAACATCCATTGATACAGATAAAATAGAAGCTACCATCAAATAATTTAGGCTATACAAGGAAAAGAAATAGGAGATAAGAAAGTAAAACAAAAACTCTCTTACACTAAGAGAAGTTGGGTTAATTGCAGGGTATACAACCTGAAAAAGTAGAGTATAACCCTCTAAAAAAAGTAGCCTATTTGATTATTGTAATTTTAGATAAAAATTAAAGAGAATAACAGAATTATAAATATCAAAAAATCACCTAAAAGTTACTTTTTAGACAACCTCTTTTTGTTACAAAAATATAGTGTTTATTAAAAGTTATTTTTATCATTTGTTTTTAAGGATAGTTTATTTAATAAACCCATATTAAAAGGGTATAAATTTTTAAAACCATCCATAATAAATTCATTTTAATTCAATTTTAGCACTCTAATTTTGAAGATATTTCAAATTTATAATAATTATAATTAAATAATACTTAAAGTATAAAACTCCTTTTATTAGCACTACTTGTAAAGAAATTTACCTTCAAATGCTCTTAGAATTAAAAAAAAACCTAAATATCAGTTGATTTAATACGTTAAATTTGAATTAACCTATAGTTATTCAATAACTAACCATTAACCTTATAAAGGTGTAATTTACTGTTTATTAGATAGTTACATGAATATAGACAATATATAGTAATTAAATACTCTAAAAAAACATTAGTTTTTGTAAATCCATTATTGCATTATAAAAAAAAATATGTAGTTTTGTTAACTAATTGTAATAACACAAGTTTATTAACCTATTTAGATTTTAAAGAATATTAATTAAAAAGTTACGAAATGAAAAAATTTAAAAGATTTTCGGTAGTTCTCATGATAACTGCCTTATTTAGTACCAGCTTTACATCTTGTATTGACAATGAAGTCTCTCCCCTTGTAGAAGCTATTTACTCAGCTCAGGCTGATTTAATGGCGGCGCAAACTGCTGTACAAAATGCTGAAGCTAATTTATTAACAGCGCAAGCTGCTGCTCAACAAGCACAAGCTGATTTATTAACTGCGCAAGCTGCTCAAGTTGATGCAATTACTGCTGGAGTTATAGCTGACGATGCTTATGATGCTGCAGTACGTGAGCAAGCTTTAAGAGTTCTTGCTGCTCAAACTGATTTAGATGTTGCTACTGCTCAAAATGATTTAGCTGTTGCACAGGCTGAGTTTGATATTCAAATGGCAGACCTTATGGCTCAAATACAAGCTGCAGGTGTAGAATTAGCAGCTACTTATGCTACACAGTACGGTAATGCTATGACTGCTGCAAACAGTCTTTTGTCTCAAAGATTAACTGCTGAGGCTAGCTTAGCTACTGCTCAATTAATGCAAACAGGTGGTGTTTCTTGGACGTACTTCTTAGCTCAATTGGAAGCTACTGTATTTACCAATCAAGCAAATGTAACTGCTTTAGAAGCTGCTATTGCTAGTATAGAGGCATATATGCAAGACCCTTCAACTCCTGAAGCTCAATTTACAATGTGGGATGATAGAATTGCAGAACTTGATGCACTATTAGCAGCAAAAGATGCTGAAAAAGAAGCAAAAATGAATGAAATTACTGCACTTGCAGACTTACAAGATAGTAGAGATGCAATTGTTACTAGATACGAAAATGCTTTAACAGATTTAGAAAGTGCACAAGCTGACAAACAAGATTTCTTAGACGATATTTCAAGTGCCGAAGATGACATTCAAATGTGGCAAGACCTTATTGATAGCTATGCTGCTGATTTAGCTGCTGCTCAAGCTGCCGTTACTGCTGCTGAAACTGCTGAAGCTAATGCTGCTGCTGCTTTAACAGCTGCAACTACTGCATGGAACACTGCTGACGCTGCTTTAACTACTGCAACTAACGATTTAAATGACCTTAATACTGCACTTGCTGCACTAGATGCTAGCTACCAAGCTGCTATTGCTGATTTAGCTAATGAACAAGCTCTTTACGATGCTGGTATTGCTGGTGCAAACGCAACTTTAGTTGCTGCTCAGTCTGCTTTAACTGCTGGAGAAGCTGCTGTGGTTGCTGCTCAAGCTGATTACGATGCGAAATTAGCTGTTTTTGTAGCAGACCCTACAGGATTTGTATGGGAAGCTGGTGTAAATGGTGCGTTAGGATTGCATGCTGATGCTACAACAGTTACTGCTTCTTACTATGTTGTTAATACAACAAACGATGGTGTAGATGCTTTAACATTAACTCCTGGGACTGGGGCTGACCAAACAGGAGCTTATGGAACTTATGCTGCTTTCTTAGCCGATGCTCAAGCTGGTGCTTTAGCTCCTCTAGATTTCTACGATGTAGGTACTGATGATGTTGCTGGTGGAACAAACGCTGACAGATTAGATGCTGCTGTGCTTGCTTTAACTGCTGCACAAGATGCTATTCCTGGTCTTCAAAATGCTGTAGATGCTGCTCAACTTACTGTTGATACATTTGGTGATGCGTTGGCTGCTGCATTAGTAGTTTTTAACGAACAAAAAGATTTATATGACAATCAAGTTGCCTTAGTTGCTGCTGCTGAAGCTGCTTTAGCTACTGCAACAAGTGATGAAGCTACCGCTGCTGCTGATTTAACTGCTGCAACTACAGCATGGAATACTGCTGATGCTGATTTAACTACAGCAAATAATGCCTTAGCTGCTTTAGATTCCCCTACAACATTACAAGGGTGGATTGATGCTGCAAATACTGATATCGCGGACTGGCAAGCAACTATTGCTGTAATTCAACCAGTTATTGATGCTTACCAAGCTGTTGTAGATGGTTTACAAGCTGAATATGATGCGTACATTGCTAGTGAAGGTTTTATCACAGGTAATGATGCTGATATTGAAGCACAACTTATTGCTGCTTGGAATGAGTGGTACGCACTTGATGCTGAGTACACTGCATTATTGAATGAACAAAATTTAGCTCAAAATATGTGGGATACTTATGACAATTGGAATACTGACAGTTTAAGTGATCTTGCTACTACATTGAGTGGTTTACAAGGTGATCTTGCAACTGCAATGGATGATCTTGCTGCTGCTCAAGCTGCATTAGCTGAAGGACAAGTTGATGAGGCTGCTGCTCAAGCATATATTGCATACTTACAAGCTCTAGTTGATACATTAGACGCTAGATATACTAGCCAAATGGCATTAGCTAATGAATATTATGCTTTAATGCAAGCTGCATTAGCATCTTAAATCTCTTTAAGAACTAAAATAAAGGGCTACGGTGTAGCCCTTTATAAAATTAATTTTTAACTCTTAAAGAACTAAAACATATGAAAAAATATTTAATTTTATGCTTTATCTTAGTCATTTCACTTACGAGTGCGAATGCGCAAGATAAAGATTCAGATCACGTCTGTAAGACCGATACCTGCTGTGTTGATACACCAAAGTTTGCTCCACAAAAAGGAGACTTCACAGCTGCAATGGTTTTTGGACGCGGAGCATATCTAAATGGTGGTTTAGTTGTACCTAGTACCTATGGTTCTGTGAGTGGAGCTGCGCCGTATGCAAACGACGTTGATGCAAACTCTAACGACATTACTAATATGGTTGGTGCAGAAGGAAGGTATTACATAAAAAATAACTTTGCTGTTACACTTAGTGGTGGAGCTATTTTACGAAATACACCTTATCAATTAGCTATTCCAGCAGTTACAGATGCCAATGGAGCTTTAATAATTCCTGCTTATCAAGCTGTAGTGGCTGATGAAAGAGTAGATGTAAATGTTTCTATTGGAGGTCAATGGTTATTTAATACTAAGAATGACCGTTTATTCCCTTATGTAGGATTTGCTTTACCTTTTGACTATGCAAGGAGATCTCAATATGATCCTACTGTAACAGTTGATGATCAAGGAAATGCAAACATAGTTGATTTAGGTGCTCGTCACGTAGATATTACAGCTTTTGGAATTCAAGCAGTTGCAGGTGTAGATTATTATCTTGCTAAAGATATATTCTTTGGTTTTGATATAAAGCCTATTTCTTATAGCTATGCTTTTAGCGTAAAAACTCCAGGCCCAGGATTGTATGATCTTGAGGCTGATACAAATACAGTTTCATTCTTTGCTCAATTTTCTTTTAAACTTGGGTTTAAATTTTAACTTGTAGGTTAATGAAATAACTAAAGGCTGCTTAATAATATAAGCGGCCTTTTTTTTTGTTTCTTTATTCTCCTCCTTTTTTGTTTTGCTGGAATTGATATATATTTCTATATTAAAAAGGTCTAATCAATAAACGTTCTTTTTTAAAGTGAGATTAACCGTCGTTAGTACATCAAGCAAAATATTTACTTATAATTCATACTCAACTGGATGCGTTTTCTGGCAATATCAACTTCTAATACTTTTACAATAACTTGTTGATGTAAATTCACAATTTCATTTACATCACTCACAAATTTGTTTGCTAAATTAGAAACGTGGACCAATCCACTTTCTTTAATTCCAATATCAACAAAGCAACCAAAGTTGGTAATATTATTAACAATACCTGGTAATAACTGTCCTTCTTTTAAATCATTTATAGTTCGAACATTTTGATTAAACGTAAAAGCTTTGACAGTTTTACGTGGATCTAATCCAGGTTTTTCGAGTTCTTTTACAATATCTTGTAACGTAGGGAGTCCAATTTTTGAAGTACAATATGTTGCTAATACTATTTTTTGAAGTATATTTTGATTGCCAATTAAATTAGCAACACTTATACTCTTATCTTTAGCCATTTTGTTAACTATCGCATAACTTTCAGGGTGTACAGCTGAATCATCTAATGGGTTTATTGAATTTTTAATTCGTAAAAACCCTGCACTTTGCTCAAAAGCTTTGCTCCCTAAACGAGGTACTTTTTTAATTTCAGATCTTGAAGTAAATGCTCCTATTTGTTTTCTATAATTGACAATATTTTCGGCTAATTTCGGCCCAATTCCTGAGACATAACTCAACAAAGAAACACTGGCTGTATTCATATTAACACCTACTAAATTTACACAGCTTTCAACAGTTGCATCCAATGATTGTTTTAATTTAGTTTGATCTACATCGTGTTGATATTGTCCAACTCCAATTGATTTTGCATCAATTTTAACCAATTCTGCTAATGGATCTGCAAGCCTTCTACCTATGGAAATTGCTCCCCTTACTGTAACATCATAATTAGGAAACTCATCTCGTGCAATTTTTGAAGCTGAATAAATGGACGCCCCTGCTTCACTCACTACAAAAACATTAATATCTTTATTAAATCGAATTTTACGTATTAATTGTTCTGTTTCTCTTGAAGCTGTTCCATTACCAATAGCAATCGCATCAATTTTGTAAGCAGTAACTAATGAATTAATTTTTTTTATGGCACCTATTGTATCATTTTTAGGGGCATGAGGATAAATGGTTTCATTATATTCTAATCCTCCTTGTGCGTTTAAACACACAATTTTACATCCAGATCTAAAACCTGGATCAATGGCTAAAATGTTTTTTTCACCTAAAGGAGCACCTAACAATAACTGCTTTAAATTTTTAGCAAAAACCTCAATAGCATTATCATCGGCTTTTTGTTTCGCTTTGTTTAAAATTTCATTTGAAAGTGCAGGGAACAATAAACGCTTATAGGAATCTTGAATTGCTAACTTTAGTTGTTTTGAACAATCATTATGTGAACGAATAATTCTATCTTCTATTTTGGTTATAGCTCTATCTGTATCTATTTCAATTTTAACACGAATAAAACCTTCTTTTTCAGCTCTTAAAATTGCTAATAATCGATGTGAAGGACATCGGTTTATTGGCTCTGACCAATTAAAGTAATCCCTGTATTTTTGAGCTTTTTCGCTTGTGCTAAACGAGGTATCATCTTTATTCGTCTTTATAACTTTGGTAGAAATATTAGCAAATTTCTCTAATTGATAGCGAATATTATTTCTAATATCGGTTCTCTCATTAATCCATTCGGCTATTATAAAACGAGCTCCTTCCAAAGCAGCTTCTTTATTTTCAACTTTGTTATTTATGTATTTTTCAGCAATAGAATCAATAGCTGTTGCTCGTTGACTCATAATTATTTTTGCCAACGGCTCAAGTCCATTTTTACGAGCAGTTTCCGCTTTTGTTTTACGCTTTTTCTTAAAAGGAAGGTAAATATCTTCTAAAGTAGTTAAATCAGTTGTAAGCTCTATTTTCTGCTTTAATTCAACCGTTAGAACCTTCTGTTCTTCTAGCGATTTTAAAATGGTAATCTTTCGCTTTTCAAGTTCTTCAAACTGTGCTTTATATTTAACAATGTCTCCTATTTGAACTTCATCTAAATTTCCAGTTCGTTCTTTTCTATAACGAGAAATAAAAGGTATTGTACAATCCTCATTTAACAATTGAATGGTATTTTCAATTGATTTAATAGGAAGATTTGTATGTGACCTAACAAAGTTGAGTAATTGCATTTTTTTAAATTTATAAAACAGTTTTTTGTCATTCCGAACCTTTCGGCTGTCGCTCAAGACAGGCTAAAGTGAAGAACCTCACATTTGATAGGGTGTAAAGGTTCTTTATTCTATTTCAAACATTTAGAATCACAAATTTCAAGTATCGTTTTAAACAGGTTTTTAAATATTTTAAACGCAATTAAAATCCTTTAGATCTAATTGAAAAAAGATTCATCAATATCTAATTTCTCCTTTCATAAAAAAGAAATTTTATATAAAAAATTGCACTTTATGAAAAATCTTGAAATACACTTGGACTCAGCTCAGTAACCATTTCGAGTGTTAGTTATACATACATTATATTAACTTACCTGTTCACCATTAGTAACCGAATCATTTTCTGGTTCAATAAATGCTAATTTACCATCTGGTGTGTCTGTCATTAAAATCATCCCCTGACTTTCAATTCCTCTTAGTTTTCTAGGAGCTAAATTTACTAAAACAGTTACTTTTTGACCAATAATATCCTCAGGTTTAAAACTTTCAGCAATACCAGAAACAATGGTTCGTGTATCAATACCAACATCAACTTTTAATTGTAGTAGCTTTTTAGTTTTTGGTACTTTAACAGCTTCCAAAATAGTTCCAACTCGCATATCTAATTTAGTGAAATCATCAAATTCAATAGTTTCTTTTTGAGGTTCTACAACTTTATTTTCAATTTCATTTGCTAATTTTGTAGCTTCCAATTTATCTAATTGTGCTTGTACTTCACTATCCTCAATTTTAGCAAATAACAATTCAGGTTTGTTAATTTTATGGTCTGGAGCAATTAATTCCTGTATTTCTTTAATAGTATTCCAAGACATCTCGACTCCGCTCGATGTGACATTTAAAATTTCTTTTAGTTTCCTTGACGTAAATGGCAAAAACGGTTCACAAACAACGAACAAACTAGTGGTAATTTGCAACGCTACATATAATATGGTTTTTACCCGTTCCGAATTTTCTTTTATCTGTTTCCAAGGTTCTTCGTCAGCTAAGTATTTATTCCCTAAACGTGCTAAATTAAGTAGTTCTTGTGAAGCCTCTCTAAATCTATATTTTTCAATTGAATTTCCAATAATAGTTGGGTATTCATTCATTTTAGCCAACGTTTTAATATCTACTTCACTAAAATTAGTTGGCTTAGGGACAATACCATTGTAATATTTGTTGGTTAAAACCACCACTCTATTGATGAAATTCCCGAAAATAGCAACCAATTCATTATTGTTACGCGCCTGAAAATCTTTCCAAGTAAAATCGTTATCCTTTGTTTCTGGAGCATTAGCTGTTAACGCATAACGCAACACGTCTTGCTTATCAGGAAAATCTTCTAAATATTCGTGTAACCAAACTGCCCAGTTTTTTGAAGTTGAAATTTTATTTCCTTCCAAATTTAAAAATTCATTTGCAGGTACATTTTCAGGTAAAATATAACTTCCTTCAGCTTTTAACATTGCAGGAAAAATAATACAATGAAAAACAATATTATCTTTTCCTATAAAATGAATTAGTTTGGTGTTTTTATCTTTCCAATACAATTCCCAGTCTTTTCCTTCACGTGCTGCCCATTCTTTGGTTGAAGAAATATATCCAATAGGTGCATCAAACCAAACATACAATACTTTTCCTTCAGCTCCTTCAACTGGAACAGGAATTCCCCAATCTAAATCTCGTGTTACAGCTCTTGGTTTTAAACCATCATCTAACCACGATTTTACTTGTCCTAATACATTGGTCTTCCAATCGTTTTTATGCCCTTCAACAATCCATTCTCTCAACCATTTCTCATATTCATTTAAGGGTAAATACCAGTGTTTTGTAACTTTGGTTGTAGGTACGTTTCCTGTAATAGCCGATTTTGGATTGATTAAATCGGTGGCATTATGACTTGTTCCACATTTTTCACATTGATCACCATAACTTTCTTCATTTCCACATTTAGGGCACGTTCCTATTACAAATCTGTCTGCTAAAAACTGATTTGCTTCTTCATCAAATAATTGTTCAGAAGATTCTTCAATAAATTTACCTTCATTGTATAATTTCTTAAAAAAATCGGAAGCTGTTTTATGATGAACTTCAGCTGTTGTTCTTGAATAATTATCAAAAGAAATACCAAAATCTTTAAATGATTTTTTAATAATGGCATGATATTTATCTACAACATCCTGTGGCGTGATTCCTTCTTTTTTTGCTTTTATAGTAATTGGTACGCCGTGTTCGTCTGATCCGCAAATATAAGCTACATCATTTCCTTTAGCTCGCAAATAACGCGCATATATATCAGCCGGAACATAAACACCTGCTAAATGTCCTATATGAACAGGGCCATTTGTGTAAGGTAAAGCTGCAGTAATAGTATATCTTTTTAAATCACTCATCCATTTTTATTTAAGAAAGTACAAAAATAGGAATTAATGTTGATTTTTAGATTTGTTTACCTGTTGAATTACATCTAAAATCTTTCATTAACTTACATTTGGTCTTTTATATAAAAAAAGTACTTTTACTAAAAAGAATTTATATGTCAATAAATTTAAGATTAAGTATTCTATTATTTAGTTTATTCTTCAACTTTAATACAAGCGCACAAAGCATTACTTGCAACACTAAACTTACAAAACCTGCCTATTTAAAAATAGGAGACACTATTACCATTGTAGCACCTGCAGGTATTTTAAAAAATAAAGAACCCATAGAAAAAGCCATTAAACTTGTTGAAAGTTGGGGATTACACGTAATTTTAGGAAAACACCTCTTTGGAAGTAATTTTCATTTTTCAGGAACAGATGCCGAACGTACAGAAGATTTTCAAAGTGCTTTAGACAATAAAACCGTGAAAGCTATTTGGTGTGGAAGAGGAGGCTATGGAACCGTTCGAATTATTGATGACTTAAATTTTACAGAATTCAAAAAACATCCGAAATGGATTATTGGTTATTCTGATATAACTGTTTTACACAGCCATTTACATACTTTAGGTTATGAAACTTTACACGCTATGATGCCTGTAAATATGAAAGTTAAAAAAGAAGATAGACTTAAAACAGTAAAAACATTTAAAAAGGCTTTATTTGGAAAAAAATTAAATTATAAAATTGCTTCTTCACCTTATAACAAATTAGGTACTGCTAAAGGGCAATTAGTAGGAGGTAATTTATCTATTTTACAAAGTTTATTAGGCTCTGTATCATCAATTGATACTAAAGGAAAAATACTTTTTATTGAAGATGTTGGCGAATATTTGTATAGTATTGACAGGATGATTTACGCTATAAAACGCAGTGGATATTTTGAAAATTGTAAGGGCATAATTGTAGGAGGAATGACTAATATTAAAGACAATTCTACTCCTTTTGGGCAAACTATTGAAGAAATTATTTTAGAAGCTACCAAAGAATTTGATTTCCCAATAGTATTTGATTTTCCTGCTGGGCATGATAAAGATAATCGAGCAGTTTTCTTAGGAAGAGAGATAGAAATGAAGGTAGGAAAAAAACATGCCGTTGTAAAATTTATTAAATAACGTGAGTTTGACTTAAAAAAATATAGATAATAAAGAAAATTATATTGATTATCAGCACTTTGTCAGGTTGAGCGCAGTCGAAACCTAGTTAAAAACCTTTCGACTGCGCTCAAGGTGACATTAGAGTTTTGATTTTATATTTAAGATATTGATTATAACCAATTAAAGCGAATTATTATGTCGAACTCACGTTAAATAACTTTTTATAATTGAGATGGCTACACACAATGAATTAGGTAAAAAAGGAGAAGAATTAGCGGTTACATTTCTACAAAAAAATAATTATAAAATTTTAGAACGTAATTGGCGGTTTAAAAAAGCTGAAGTAGATATTATTGCTCAAAAAGATACTATTTTAGCTATTGTAGAAGTAAAAACCCGATCCTCAGATTATTTTGGTAATCCACAAGATTTTGTAAATCAAAAAAAAATTAAGCTCCTCGTTGAAGCTGTTAATGAATATGTTATTTCAAAGGATTTAGATATTGAAGTTCGATTTGATATTATCTCTATTTTAAAAAGTAAAAACAATTTTGATATAACACATTTGAAAGATGCTTTTTTGCATTTTTAACACGTTAAACTCACCATCTTATTTAACTAAAACAATTGACTTACTATACGATTTCCCTTCCGCAAATACCCTGTAAATATAATGTCCTGGGGTGTATCTTCTGGCTTGTGGATTTAAATTAACTCGATGCGTACCCTGTAAATATCTCTCTTTGTGAATTACCCCAATGTTTTGACCTAAAATATTTACAAGCTGAACTTCTACCTCCATAGCTCTCGGTAAAACAAACTCTACATAAACAGTTTCGTTACCATAAACAGGATAATGTTTAAAACTTCCATCAGAAATATCAATATCGTCATCTATTACAGCAGAACATCTCAATCCTAAATCTGCTCTAGTATAATTGTTCAATAAAACATTATCTACAATTGAACTATCTATGCATAACCACTTTTCTAAAATAGTTGCATAAACATCTCTAAAATCTGTAGTGAAATCCATATTTCCATTGCTATCTAAATTGCTTAAATCTGGGTGATTTCCTACAAAACCATTTCCATTAAGCCCTTCTCCAAACAACAACATTGTAGATGCTGCACCATGGTCTGTACCATTTGAAGCATTTTCTTTTGATCTACGTCCAAATTCAGAAATAGTCATTGTTAAAACATCACTATCTCTATTTTGAGTTGCTAAATCTGCATAAAAATTAGAAACTGCTCTTGTAAAATTACCCATCAATTTTTTATGTCTATTAGGTTGGTCGGCATGCGTATCAAAACCATCTAGCGTAACCATAAATATTTTGGTTCCTAAATTACCTTTTATCAATCGTGCTATTAAAGCAAATTGTTTCGCTATATTATTTTTCTCATAGGAAACATCGTTCGTTGCAACTACATACGCTTCGTTAATTACGCTGGCATAG
This sequence comes from Lutibacter sp., assembly GCA_021647265.1. Classification (GTDB taxonomy): domain Bacteria; phylum Bacteroidota; class Bacteroidia; order Flavobacteriales; family Flavobacteriaceae; genus Lutibacter. The sequence goes on along the minus strand of JAKIVA010000021.1, from coordinate 31,830 downwards.
TTAAAGGTAGAATTGTTAACACTTCTCATAAAACCTAGTTGACTTCCATAATCACAAGAAGGTAGGTTTTGCATATCAAATGCTGTTCCTTTTTCGGCAATTTGAGCTAATTGGTCAATATTTGCAACTGAAAAAGCATAGCCTGTATCTTCTCCAACAAACATTAAATTACTTAAACTTCCTATTTGTATTGCTGGCGGACTTGCTGGTGGATTTAATAGGTAATCTGGATACAAATCTTCATGATAACGGCCAAAAACTCCAGTTTGTAAATTGTCTCCTTTATTCCCTGCTGAAGACCAAATATCAGCCGAACTAAAATGGGATAAACTTTGATTAGAATACCCAACGCCATGCACAACCTTCATTTTTCCATCTTCCCAGAAATTTTGTAATGAATCCATATAATTAGGCATTTTAAAATTATTGGAAAGAGCAAAAGAATCATTCTGTTTAATTCTTAAAGTTGGCCGCAAATTTGCATAAGTATCATAATCGTAATACGGTATTACTGTATTTAAGCCATCATTCCCTCCTTTTAGCCTTGCTATAATTAAAATTTTGTCATTTCCAGAAGTAGATAAGGCTTTACTTAAAGGTGTAATTGTAGAGGCTGATACGGGTATTTTTCCTAACATTATAGAACCTGTACCAACTAAACCAAGAGCTTGTAAAAAAGAACGACGGTTCCAAATTGCATGTTCTTTATCATGATTCTCGTCAAACTTAGTATGTAAATTATTACTTTTCATAGCTTCCTATTTTAGTTGAAATTCAGGCAATCTAACAATATAAAGAAGTAATACAATTACCTGATAAGGCACTGTATCCCATTGTAGGTTCCATGTGCCATTATCAAAATAATTTTGAGGAACTTGATCTTTAAAAACATCTGTTGCAATACCATAATCGGTTTCTGTTTGTAAACCGTTCGGAAGTAAGTGATCTACTATTATTTTAGTAATGATGGAAGGATCATTAGATTCTCCAGCTAAATTAACCGCGAAATCTCTTAAACTTCCGTTGTGATTCTCCCAAATCCACCATAAATAATATTCAAAGGCATTCCATCTTCCAACCAAAGTACTAGAGTTTATCCAATCATGATTTCCTTGCCAACCTGCTACGTCAATAGGTTCAAATAATGTTTGCCCTATTTCACTTGTTAGCCAAATAACGTTTAAAAGCAATTCTGCGTTGGTAGCAAATCCAGTTTCTCTAAAATAAATATTAAGTACGTCAAAAGGACTTTTAATTACAATACCAATGGCATTATCATCAAAAAAATGTTCACTTTTAAATAATTGCTTATAAACAGGCGCTAATTCAAAATTATTTGCAACAAAGGTAGTTGCTAGTTTAGATACAATTGTTGAATCTACTTCTGGAGACACAAAATATTTGTATAATTTTTCACAAATAAATGTAGCTACTTCGTTACCTCTTTCTTCAAAAAGAATATTTATAACATCATTATATCCCCAATCTCCAGTTTTTCCAAAGATAGTTTTTGAAGAATTATCAAAATCATTTATATCAAAGCCAATAGGGGCACAATATTCATTAATAGCCGTATACCCTGTTAAGGCTTTAGCAGTTTCTACAATGTCATTTTGAGTATATCCATTGTTAACACCCAAAGTAAATAACTCATACAATTCACGTGCATAATTTTCATTTGGTTCTGTTGCTGAATTTTGATAACCATTTAAAAATATTAACATTGCTGGAGATAGTCCAATTGCTTTTACAAATTCTTTAAAGTTCCCAAAAGCATATTGTTGAAGAATACTGTAATAATTATACATCCAAGAGGAGCACCAGTAATCTTCCAATCGAGTAACAAAATGGTTGCTCCAAAATAGTGTAAACCTTCCTCTAATAGGGTTTTCTAACATCTCTTTTCCCCATATCACATACAACTCCTTATGTTGTTCTTGCATTTGCTCATCAATATTTGTGTAATCACTTTCAACCATTTCAAACCAAGAGGGAGGAGATACTGAAGGTGAATTTACAGCTTCATTTATAGTGTTTTCAACAAAATTTGAAGGGGCTAATACTAATGCTTGTTCAATTTCATTTGTATTTGTTCCAAAGCCTGCACGTTTATAAAAATGCTGTATGCGTCTTTTATTCCACGGATTTGAAGGGGTTGGTACAAATTCATTTATACTGCCTGAATTACAAGACATAATTAATGCGTTATTTTATGGGTATATTGGGGACTAATCTCTTTTTTTAACCTTATTAAATAAGATTTCTCATTCTCAAATATATAAAAAATAAGTAACTTTTTTCAGAATAAACAATATAGTTTGTGTTTTCACTGATAAGATATCACTAATTTATCTAAAAAATTCACGATTATTTACAACGGTAAAATATTTTTTTATTTTTCGAAAAATGCTTTGACATCTTCAAAATGTTCTGGTTTAGCAATAATTTTTTTATCCTTATCCAACACAAAATACGTTGGCGTTGATGTAATTTGGTATTCTCGTGCAATTGGGTTTTGCCATTTATTTAAACCTAAAATATTGGTCCATGCTGTAAACATAGAACTGTATTTATTAAAGTCTGTATCATCATTTTCCATTGCAAAAGCAACTACATGAACACTTGTTTTATTCTTTGTGTAATCATATAGTTTAGGTATTTCTTTTAAACAATGTGAACACCCCGTACTCCAAAATACAAGTATATAATTTTCAGCTTCATTTAATTCAGAGAGTACTATTTTTTTTCCGTTTTTTTCAAAAGAAAAATCTGGAGCAATTTTTCCAACAGCTAGTTTTACTTTTTCTTGAATTTGATTTATTGCATTTTCATCTCTAAGTTCTACAGGTAATTTATTGTAAAAATTATTTATTAAGTAATCTATCAAAACTACATTTTCAAGTTGTGAAAAATTATACATTAACGTAATTAAAAGTTCTTTTTTTAATACTAAATCTTCTCCTACTTTTTTAAATACATCATTTATAGCATTCTTGTATAATTTATTTTGTACTTCTGTGTCATCTGATCCATTTAAATAAAAAACGTAATCTGTTACCTTTTCACTTAAAAAAATTGAGTTTAAAAGCTCCTTGTCTTTAAAATCTACATAATCAAAGTAATGTTTTTTTTCACTATTTAAATATTCTTGCGGTGTTTGAATTATATGCGGAGCATAGTATTTAAAACTTGATTTTATAAAATGGTTTGAGAGTTTTCCTTTTGTTAATGTTTCAAAATATTTTTGTTTTTCAGTATATATTTTATACGTTTTAGCATATAAATTTTTTAGATTTTCCCTTTGAGTTTCATCCTTAGTATTAAAAAATGATAATTGAATTGAATCTAACTTTTGTTTATTTTTAGCTGATTCAATTTCGTAATTCTGATATGTTTTATTTTCTTCTGAGGTTTGAAAAGTTAATGTATTTAATGGGTTTTTGGGATTGAATTTCAATTCAACACTTTTATTATTATAAATAAAATCAATAAAACCATTATTTTGCTGACTGAATAATAAACGATACATTCCTTTAGTAGCACTTTGAGGGAATTCAATTGAAAATTTACCGTTAGAAATTGTTGCGTTTTTGATGTATAATTGTTTTGCTCCTTTCAATTGGTATAATACTACCCAACTATAATTTTGTGCTGGATCCAAAGTTCCTTTAACATACGTTTGGCTCTGAATGGTACAAGAAAATAATACAACTGCAAATAATAATTTTTTTAACATCATGTTTTTATAATTTTTTTCAATAATCACACCAAAAGTAACTATTTTTAATTTTTAAACTACAACTTATGAATTTTACCAATAAAATTATTTGGATTACGGGTGCTTCTTCAGGAATTGGAAAATCTTTAGCCTTAGAACTCTCTAAGCAAAATGTTCAACTTATTTTATCTTCAAGAAATGAAATTGAACTTAACAATGTGAGAAATGCTTGTAAAAACCCATCAAAAGTTAAAATTTTACCTCTTGACTTAGAAAATTATAAAAATTTAGCATCAAAGGTTAATGATGCTTTATTATTATTTGGTGATATTGATATTTTATTTAACAATGGAGGAATTGGCCAACGCTCTTTGGTAAAAGACACTTTAATTGAGGTTGATAAGCGTATTATGGATATTAATTATTTTGGAACCATTGCCCTAACAAAAGCTTTATTACCTCATTTTATTAAAAAAAACAATGGTTATTTTGTAACAATAACAAGTGTAGTAGGTAAAATTGGTACACCTCTACGTTCTTCTTACGCCGCCTCAAAACATGCATTGCATGGCTTTTTTGATAGTTTACGTGCTGAAGTTTATGAAAATAATATTAAAATAATGTTGGTTTGTCCTGGTTTTATACAAACAAATGTTTCTGTAAATGCATTAACAGGTAACGGTGCACCACAAAATAAAATGAACAGTTTAACAAAAAATGGATTGACAAGTGAATACTTTGCTAAATTATTACTAAAAGCAGTTAAAAAAGAAAAACAAGAAGTAATTATTGGCGGTTTTAAAGAAAAATTAGGGGTTTATATCAAACGTTTTTACCCTGCATTACTTTCAATAATGATTCGAAAAATGAAAGTAACTTAAATCAGTTCGTTTTCTTTAAAATACAACACAATTGCTTCTTTAATTAATACCGTTTGCTCTCCAGGTTTTAGTGCAGGTAATTCTTCTAAAACTTTATAATGAGGCCAACCGTCATTATCAAAAAAGTCAAATTCGTAATACCCAAAAGGCTCTAACAATCTGCAAATTGCAATATGCATTAAATTTACTTTATCATCTTTTTTATATTCAGTAACTCCTTTTCCTAATTCTTGTACGCCTATTAAATAAATAATAGCATCAAGATTAAGTTGTTCTCCCTCTCCAAACTTTACAGTTAAAATATTGAGTAACTTCTCCCAATCTTCTTTTAATTTTTGATCTCTTGACATTTGAAATTTTTAGTTCGTGTGCAAATATACAAATCCATTCATGTATATTTACAAAAACTCATTAAATGAATACTTTTGATATTATAATTGCTTCTCTTCTAGTTTTTGGCTTTATTAGAGGTATTTTAAAAGGTTTATTTGTTGAAGTGGCCTCTTTAATTGCTTTGATTTTAGGAGTTTATGGAGCTATTCATTTTTCGTACTTTGTTGCTAATTTTATGGTTAACTATGTTTCTTGGGATGAAAAATATAGTACTATTATTTCATTTGCCATAACTTTTGCTATTATAGTTTTAGCTATTGGTTTATTAGGGAAATTATTTACCAAAATAGCTGATTTTGCTTCTCTTGGTTTATTAAACAAGTTATTTGGTGGTGTTTTTGGCGCACTTAAAATTGGATTTGTATTAAGTGTTATTCTACTTATTTTTAATAAACTAAATAATACTATTCCTTTTATTTCCGAAGAACAGACCGAAAATTCAATTTTATATGAGCCTGTTAAAAATTTAGCTCCAACTCTTTTCCCAAATTTTTTAAAAATTGTTGAAAAAGAATCAGAAAAAGTTATGAATGATTGATTTATGAAACAAATGTTTTATATTCGGAACTTAAAAATCTTATATTAAACAGCTTATGCCTTTTAAAAATTATTTTATTTCCCTCAGTATTGTTTTTACTTTATTTTTTACAAGTTGTTCAACAAAAGACCCTAACTCTTTTAGTATATCTGGGAAAATACATGATTTAAATACTAATTATGCGTTATTATCAAAAATTAAAAACATTCAAAAGCAAACTACATTATTTATTGATACCTTAAAAATTAATAAGCGAGGACGATTCAATTCTGTTTATTTATTAGAACCTGGTATTTATAATTTAACTTTCGATAAAAAAACAATTCAACTTGCTATTGACAGAGGTCAAAATATTGAAATTAATGGAAATACCCTAGATAACATTAGGGTAAAAGGATCTTTTGATACACAATTATTAAACGATTATGAAGCTTTTCGAATCGCATCATTAAACCGTTTAGTGATATCTGTTAGAGATCACATAAAAGAGTTAAAAAAAGCTGGTAAAAATGAAAGTAAAATAGCTGATTTAAGAGAACTTGAGGTAGAAAATTACAAAAAACATTTAAATGAGTTAGTAACTTTTGTAAAAGACAACATGGGAACATCTATTGCTGTTTACGCTACTTCATCTCGTTGGAATGGTGAAAATTTACCGTTTTTACAGTCATTAGTTTCAAATTTTGAAAAAGCGCATCCTAATATAGAAATTACTCAAAAGCTTAAAGACAAACTTAATTTACTTCAAAAAACAAGTGTTGGTGGTATTATTGGTAATATTGAAATGCTAAATAAAGATGGCGAAATAATTTCATTAAATACTATTAAAGGAAAATATACCTTGGTTGATTTTTGGGCAAGTTGGTGTCCGCCTTGTAGGGCTGAAAGTGCATTGTTAAATGATTTATACCAGTTATACAAGCCAAAAGGATTTGATATTTATGGTATTTCTTTAGATTCTAAACGTAAAAATTGGCTGAAAGCTATTGAGAAAGATAAGCGAGTATGGGCAGAGGTTTCAACTGTTGAAGGTTTTGACACACCCGTATCAACTGAATACGGAATTACGGCATTACCCACAAATTTTTTAATTGACTCAACAGGTAAAATTATTGCAGTAAATATTCATGGAAAACATTTGAAAGAAAAAATTGAATCCTTATTTGATAAATAATATAAACTAGAAAATTCATTAAATTTCTTTCAAATCGTCGGTATAAATCCAGCCAATTTTACCATCGGCAATTTTAATTTTTTTCCAATTATCAAGTTCATCTAAAATAACCACTTTAGTACCTTCATGAAGTTCAAATACCTCATCGCTATTCATTGACGGTGCATTTTTAATTTCAACTTTAGGGGAGAAAATTATGGCCGTTCTATTATTTTTTACAGTTTTATAATTATTAAATGCAAAAAACACACTTATAATTAATATAAAAACTGTGAATATGGTTGTATTAAAATATAATAATTTCTTTTTAGAGGAAAAAGAGAAATAGTATAACAAAAATAATACAGTTACTAAAAAGGAAGATACAACTGCAATAATAGCCCAAGTATCAAATGATAGTTTTTGAATGATGTTTGTTGAAAATCGTTGTAAAAATGTTTTTGGTAAATCTTCAATAACATCAATAGTCATACGTTTTGCAAAAGCTAAATTAAATAATGCATCTTCATTTGATGGGTTTATTTTTAATGCTTTTTCATAATAATAAATAGATGGTGCTACTTTATTTAATTTGTAGTAAGAATTCCCTAAATTAAAAAATAACTCATCCGATTCTAGCCCTTGTTTTTCAATAGCAGTATACAATTCAATCGCTTTTGAATATTCACCATTCTTATACAAATTATTAGCTTTCGAAAATAATTCGTTTGCGTTTTGAGCTTCTAAAACCAAACTGAAAAATATCAAAAAAATAAAAATAATTTTTTTCATTTTACAATTGTTTATCTATATTGGTTATTACTTTTTTTGCTTTTTCAAAATCCTGTTTCATCAATACATTTGTTGTTGGTGTATAACGTGCAAGATCACAATTATTCAAAACATCCATAAATTCATTTATTGAAGACTCATCAACTTTTTTATTTTGTAATAATGCTATAATTTTTTCTTTTGAAATTTCTGATGTTTCCAAATAAAGTTTTGCCTTTAAAAAATTGTGTAAAGCCTTCTCTAAAGCAATGTAAAATGCTTCGTGATTTCCCAATTGTTTTTTGGCTTCAGATAAATATTTACGTGCTAATCTATCTGCTTTTCTAATTTTATTTCCAAATACATCACCTGCACGTTGCGCTCTTTTCTTACCTATTATTACACCAATAGGAATTGCTAAAAATGGTAGTAATAGTAACAAGTAAAACTTAGTTGAATTTAAAAAAATCTCTTTATTTTTTAGTTTAAGCTTAGTTTTTAAAGCTATGAATCTAAAATTATTATCATTAGCAACCACTTGTTGTTTGTCAATGCTGTATGAGTTACCATTGTTTGAAAATAATTCTTTTCCTTCTGTAACATTAACTATAATATCTTTAGATTTTATAGTGTGATATTTTTTGTTTTTGGGGTTAAAGTATGAAAATGTAACAGCTGGTATTTTGTATTTTCCTTTGAATTGAGGAACTACAGTATAAGAATCTTGAATACTTCCTCTCAACCCGTTTAACGATGTTAAAACCTGTTCTTTATGCTCTGGAGTATACACTTCCAACTCTGATGGTGTCGTAATTTTTGGGATATCAAAAAGTTTTAAATTACCCCTTCCAGATACCTCTACAACAATTTGAGTAGCTTCATTTGCTTTTAACACATTTTTATTTGCCTCTACCTTAAAATTAAATTCTCCTACTGCTCCTGAAAAATCAATTGGTTTCCCTTTTTCTGGTAATGCTTTAACAGTTATATTTTTTACAGTTGATTTTGTTGAATATTTAATATTTCTAGTAATCATATTCCCAAAAAAGTCACCTCTCCCTGTTGGTATACCAACTGAAAAATCCATTTTAATTGGTTCAATTAATAACTTACCTGATCTCTGTGGAATTAATACTGCTTTTTTTAAAATAATATACCTATAAGGTTCTCCATTGTAACTTCCTTTTCTTACATTTATGTTTTTCACCTCAATATCTTGATTCCAAAAGCCATTGTATTGAGGAGAATCACTAACTCGCCAGTCATTCACACTTATATTTTCACTAACAAATAACTTATAAACTACATAAATTCCTTCACCAACATAAGGGTTTAAATTTGAAACTTCAGCCACTAAATGAATATTTTGCTGAGCTATATAATTTGGATTGTTGGGGTCTTTAGGTATTTCTATTGCTTTTGTTACAGTTATTTTAACTTTATTAGATTTAACAATTTTACCTTTATACTCAATTTTTGCAGGTTGAATGGTAAACTCGCCTTCTCTTTTAGGTTCAATAATATAAATATAAGCTTGAGAATAGGTTGATTTCCCATTTATCCAAGATTGATTTACTGATGAACTAGGCCCTCCTACAATCTTAAAATTTGTAAATGAGGGTGGTACAAAATGATCTGCCCCTTGCTTGTTTACTACAAATTCAATTCTAAGTCGCTCATTTACACCTAATTTGTTTTTACTTACAATAGTTTTAAACTCAACTTGAGCAAAAAGCACTTGTGTTGTAAACACTAAAATAGCTAGTATGTAAATCCTTTTCATTTTCATTTTACCAGTCTTTTTCTTGTTTTATTTTTCTTCCTTTTGCTTTCTTTGCATTCAGTTTTTTTTGTGTTTTATTTTCTTCGTTATTCATTGCCTCAAGCAATTGCTTCATTTGCTCTGGAGATAATTGATTCGGCCTAGGTTTTTGTTGTTTATCCTGATTTTCTTTGTTGTCTTTGTTTTTCTTTTTGTCTCCTTTATTATCTTTTTTATCTTTTCCTTTGTCTTTGTCTTTATTCTTATCGTCTTTCTTATTTTTATCTCCTTCTTTCTTATCTTTTTTATCCTTGTTCTTATCCTTATTATTCTTGTCTTTGTTTTTATCTTTATTATTCTTGTTTTGTTGTTGTTGTTGTTTCAATAATTCTTGAGCTAAGGCTAAATTATAGCGTGTTTCATCATCTTTTGAATTATTCCTCAAAGCATTTTTGAAAGCTTCTACAGCTTTTCCATACTGTTTTTCTTTCATAAAAGAATTTCCCATATTATGAAAAGCTTCTGCTTTGCTCATTTTATCTTTAACTGTTTTTTCTGCCAATTCAAACTGGCTAACAGCTTCTTTAAATCTATCTTGTTGATAAATTGAATTTCCTAAATTATACGCTGCTTTAGGGTAATTTGGATTTTTAGAAAGTCCTTTTTTATAAGCTATTTCAGCTTCCTTAAATTTTAATTGATTGTATAATTTATTCCCTTCTCTAACATCTTCTCTTGCCTCGCGCTCTAGATCTTTTGATGTTTTTTCTTGAGAAAAAATAACCGTTGTTAAACATAGAAATAATATGATTAAACTATTTTTCATTTATCACTTATTTTTTAGGTATTTCTGTTTGATTAAATAAATTTAATTTCTGAATCCATTTTGTTTTCTTTTCAAGCAATAATACATCTATTATTAAGAATAATAGACCAAAACCAATAAACCACTGAAATTGGTCCTTATAATCTGAAAATTGTTTGGTTTCAAATTCATTTTTTTCAGCTTTTAAAAGTAAATCACTAACTGTATTAATAGTTTCTTGTGTTTTATTTCCGTTGATGTATTTTCCTTTTCCTTTGTTAGCAATATCTTGTAATGTTTGTGCCTTCATTTTAGTTATTACAACCTCTCCTTTACTATCTTTTTTATAGGTAATTCCTCCTATTGTATTTTTTAATGGAATTGGCCCTCCTTCTTTTGTCCCAACGCCAATAGTATACGTTTTTATACCTTCTTTCACCGCTTGATTTATCGCTGAAAAATCACTTTCGGCATGGTCTTCTCCATCAGATACAATAAATAGAAAGCGGTTTGTTTGTTCATTATCATCATAATAAGTTAAGGCTCTCTCAATAGCTTCATTAATTGCTGTTCCTTGACTTGAAACCATATCTGGATTAGCGTTTTGCAAAAACATTTTTGCAGCTGCGTGGTCAGTTGTAATAGGAAGTAAGGGATATGCATTTCCTGCGTATACAATTATCCCTACCCTGTCGCTTCCTAAATTATCAATTATTTTAGTAATAATTTGTTTTGCCTTATCCAAACGGCTTGGAGCAATATCTTCTGCCAACATACTTTTAGAAACGTCTAAAGCAAAAACAATGTCAACTCCCTGACGTTTAATTGTTTCTAGTTTTGTTCCCATTTTAGGATTCGCAAGAGAAATAATTAAAAATGCAAGTCCTAAACTAACAACAATAATTTTTAAAAAGGATTTAAATGTAGATTTTTCCGGACTTAACTTTTCAATTAATTTACTATTTGTAAATTGTTTTTGAGTTCTTTTCTTCCACCAAAAAACAATTAAAAACATCACAAATATTACTGGAATAATTGCTAAGTATAAAAAATATGTTGGTTCTTCTATTTGATACATCTATTTATTATTGTTGAATCGTTTATTTGTTTGCGATTTTATTAAAGCGTTTAATTGTTCCATTATATTTTTATCATCTACACCTTTAAACATCTCTTCATACACTATATAAAACTCCTAAAAATTGTATGTTTTAAAACTATTTCTATTACTATTAATAATCCTGCCAATAGGACTAAAAATCTATACTGCTCATGGTAATTATAATATTTAAATTCTTCAATCTCTGTTTTTTCTAACTTATTAATCTCGTTATAAATTGCTTTTAATTTCGTATTATCTGTTGCTCTAAAATATTTTCCTCCTGTTTCTTTTGCTATATATTTAAGTAAATTTTCATCTATTTCAACGGGTGAATTTCTAAACAATAACTTTCCTGTTTTTGGGTCTTTTGCATAAGGAAAAGATGCTGTACCATTGGTTCCTAATCCAATTGTATAAACTTTAATACCTAAACCAATGGCTAATTCTGTAGCTGTTTTTGGATCTACAAAACCCGTGTTGTTTACACCGTCTGTTAATAAAATAATAACTTTACTTTTTGCTTTACTTTCCTTTAAACGATTAACTGCCGAGCCCAGCCCCATACCAATAGCCGTACCTCCGTCTAACTCACCCCATTTTATTTCTGAAATGGTTTTTCTAATAATACGCTTATCACTGGTAATTGGTGTTCTAGTAAAACTTTCACCTGCGTAAACTACAATCCCAATTCTGTCATTTGGTCGTTCATTAACAAATTCAGTTGCAACTTTTTTTAATGCTTCTAACCTGTTTGGTTTTAAGTCTCGTGCCAACATACTTGCTGAAACATCAATTGCCATTACAATATCAATTCCTCTATTCGTTTTTGTTCGTTTACTTACCGAAACGTTTCTTGGTCTGGCCAACGCAATAATTAATAGTGTTAATGCTAACAGTCTTAAAATATACAGTAATGGTTTTAATTTTGATAAAATTGAAGGCGCTGCTTCAAACCCTTTTGTACTTGGGATTGTTAACCTAGCAGTATCGTTATTTTGTGTTAAAAAATACCAAACTGCTAATGCTGGTATTCCTAATAATAACCATAAAAACTGTGGATTTAAAAATTCGAAATTTTGAAACATAATTTATGGTTTTAAAGAAACTGAATTAATAATTCGATTACTAACTTCTTCTGCTTTTTCATCACCAATTAATTGAGTTACAAGTATCTGACGAATATTTTTAGAGTTTGCAAAAAACAACAATGTAAATTTATGTTTATTTTGCTGTTGCATTGTATTCTTTTCCAGCTCATAATTAGCCATAATTATTCTTCCTTCTACCCCGTTATTAACTCTAATTTCTTCGTTCAACCCTGTAAATTTAGCTCCTATTTTTTGTGAAATTTGTTTTAATATTGCCTGAATTCCGGTATCATAACTAAAATTATTTAATTCGTTAACAAAATTAATTGATGTTACTTCTATATAAATATTGCCTGTTAAACTTCCATAGTTATAGGTAGTTTGGCTTTGAATTATTGATTTTAAATTTTCTGGAATTTCTATAGTTTGCTGCTGTAATATTTTAGGTGTTTCTATAGTAACTTCAGGTGAACCATAAGAAGAAGTGTACCATTTTTTATCTAACATTTCAGAAGCTGTTTTTTGAACAGATTCACCTTTGAAATATTTATAACTAAAATAGCCTACAATTCCTATAACCAACACTAAAACTGCTACAAAAGCAATGATATACTTTTTAAATATATTGGTGTTTTTTGATGGTGTTTTTTGTGAAACAATCATTTCTTGAACATCTTCATCTGTACTTTCATCCTGTTTAATTTGTACCGCACTTTGTGTGTTTTTAAGAATATTTTCAGCAATCGTTCTATCTCTTTTTATTTCTTCAATTATTGGTTTTGCTTTGGCAAACTTTACTAAATCGGCACTTTGTAAAACTTCTTTCAACTGTTTAATGGTCTCCTTTGAAATTCCTAAGTTACTCGATTCATTAAAATCATTGATTGTTTCTATCAATTCATTTGTTGTTGACTCTAGAGCTGGTATATTCATATCTTTTTCAAGATATGTCCTTACAATATCTGTTAGTTCTGAATAATAGATTTTAATTTTATTTTGTTGTAATAATTGTTTTTCATCTAATTCTTTTAGACGCTGTAAAGCTTCATTTATTGGCGTAACATATATTTTTTGTGTTTCTTTTTTCTCTTTTTTTCTAAAAATATAATACAACACTATTGCCAAAACAATTAAAATTGGTATCAGCCACCACAGTAAATATTTATAATCATCTAAAGTTTTCGGTTCCTTTTTAATTGATTTTATAGGGAACATCTTTTGTTTCAATGTGTCAACTTTTACTGTGGCAACATTTATTAAAAGTGAGTCTGTAAAAAACTTTTTGTTATTAATAATAATCTGCTGCTTTGGTAAAATATATTGTCCGCTATCAAAACTTGTAAGTACATATTTTTTCTCTAATCTATTTTTTAAAGTATCAACCGGTAAGGATTCTATAACTTCAATTTTTCTTAAACTATCTAACTGTAATTTTGGAAAAATTACATTGTTTGTTTCATTTACAGTTATTTTTAATTGAATTTGTTCACCAATTTTAATAGCGGTAGTATCTGTTGCAATTGAAACAGTATTTTTTTGAGCTAGCCCAACAAAACCAATTAAAAATAATATATAAACTAATTTTTTATTCATTTTTTAATTTTTCTCCTCATTAAAATCATAAAGCTATCTCGCTCCTTTGTTTTTAAAATAGCCCAATAATTTTTTTACATAACTTTCATCTATTCGTGAACTAATTGTTCCAGCTCCACTACGGCTAAATGATTTTTCATAATAAGCTACCATTTTTAAATAATAAGCTTGGTAACTATTTCTAACACTTTTTGAAGCTGTATTAACTAACATTGTTTTTCCTGTTTCAGCATCAAGCATTGAAACCATTCCTAAATTTGGAATTGAAGCATCGTGTTTATCATAGACTCTAATACCTGTTAAATCGTGTTTTTTACCCGCAATTTTTAGTGTTGATTCATAATCTTCATCCATAAAGTCGGATAGCATAAAAACAATGGCCTTTTTCTTCATTACGCTTGATAAAAATTTAAGCGCTTCACTAATGTTTGTTTTAGTACTTTTAGGTTGAAAATCTATTAATTCTCTAATAATACGCAACACATGGCTTTTCCCTTTTTTAGGAGGAATAAATAATTCAACGTTATCAGAAAACAGTAACAATCCTACTTTATCATTGTTTTGAATTGCTGAAAAGGCTAATGTTGCAGCAATTTCAGTAATGGTATCTCGTTTAAACTGCTGAGTTGTTCCAAAGTATTCTGAACCACTTATATCAACCAATAACATCATAGTTAATTCGCGTTCTTCTTCAAATACTTTTACATAAGGTTCATTATATCGTGCGGTAACATTCCAATCTATTGCTCTAACATCATCGCCATATTGGTATTGCCTTACTTCAGAAAAAGTCATACCCCTTCCTTTAAACGAACTATGATATTCGCCAGAAAATATGTGATCAGACAGCCTACGTGTCTTGATTTCAATTTTTCGAACTTTTTTTAGTATTTCTTTAGTATCCATCTGTATTGTTGTTGAATTGTTGAAAAGTGTAATTATTGAACTATTATTACCATTTTTTTCTAATTAATTACAATTAGATTTAAATAATTAAACAGCTACACAAATAAACATATTCTATGGAACCTCTACCTCATTTACAATTTTATTTATAATATCTTCGGAAGTAATGTTTTCAGCTTCAGCTTCATAAGTAATACCTACTCTATGACGTAAAACATCTTGAACAATAGCCCTAACATCTTCAGGAATTACATAACCTCTACGTCTTATAAAGGCATAGCACTTTGCTGCCATTGCAAGGTTAATACTTCCACGGGGAGAAGCACCAAAACTTATTAATCCTTTTAAATCTGGTAAGTTGTATTTTTCAGGATAACGCGTTGCAAAAATAAGATCAAGTATATATTTTTCTATTTTTTCATCCATATACACTTCTTTTACAGCCTGTCTTGCTCTGTTAATTTGCTCTAATGAAGCTACTGCATTCACTTTTTCGTAGTTTCCTTTCAAGTTTTGACGCATTATTAGCTGTTCCTCAGAAATTTTAGGGTAATCAATTACCGTTTTCAACATAAAACGGTCAATTTGTGCCTCTGGTAAAGGGTAAGTCCCTTCTTGTTCAATTGGGTTTTGAGTTGCCATTACTAGGAATGGTTCATCTAATTTAAACGTAGTATCTCCAATAGTGATTTGACGTTCCTGCATCGCCTCTAATAGTGCTGATTGTACTTTTGCGGGTGCACGATTAATTTCATCGGCCAATACAAAATTTGCAAAAATTGGGCCTTTTTTAATTGTAAAATCATTGTCTTTTACACTATAAATCATTGTTCCAATAACATCTGCAGGTAATAAATCTGGTGTAAATTGAACCCTACTAAATTTTCCATGAACAGCTTTAGCCAATGTATTAATCGCTAATGTTTTTGCCAATCCTGGCACACCCTCTAATAAAATGTGTCCATTTCCTAGCAAACCTATCAATAATCGTTCAACCATGTGTTTTTGGCCAACAATTACCTTATTCATTTCCATCATTAATAAATCTACAAAAGCACTCTCTTTCTCAATTTTTTCATTGATAGCTTTTATATCAACTGGAACGTTATTTTCTTCAATCATTTTTATTGTTTTTACCGCGTGAATTTAACATACTTTATTACACAATGCAAATAGCTGAAAAAAAAATTGAAATTCTTGTTAAAAATTGGTTAAAAATAGTGATAAAATATACGGTTTAATACTATTTTAACACTGCTTTCAGCTTCTTAAAATATACACTTTAAAAAATCAACAAAACAAATTACAATCAAAAAAAATAGAATACTACAACGTTTTAGTTATTTTCTTGTTAAATAATTAACAATTAATATTAATTGTTGTATTAATCAACTATAATGTTGTGTAACTTTAACATTTTTTTAATATTTGTCGGATATTAAAAATTTAATCTAAATGGAAAAATCATTAACAAATTTAAAAATTTTAACATTTTTATTATTTATACCTTTAATAACTTGGTCACAAACTTCAGTTTCGGGTAAGGTAATAAATTCTAAAGGAGAAGGTATTCCTTTTGTTACAATTGTAGAAGTAGGTACTTCAAATGGTACTACTTCTGATGAAAATGGAGCTTTTCACATAAACGTTTCTAAGCTTCCTACAAATTTAAAAGCCTCTTTTATTGGCTTTAAAACACAAACAGTAACAATTTCTTCAGCCAGCGATATAGTGATTTCTTTGGTAGAAGAAAGCGTTGGTTTAGACGAAGTAATTGTAACAGGAAACAGAGCTAAACCTAGAACGGTATTAGATTCTCCTGTGCCAATTGACAACATTGGTGTGAACGAACTAAAATCAAGTGGGCAAACTACTATTGATCAAATGTTGACTTATAAGGTTCCCTCTTATAACTCTACAAATCAAACAATTTCAGATGCAACTGCTCATTTTGACCCAGCTGATTTAAGGGGCTTAGGGCCAAGTAGAACACTTGTATTGATAAATGGTAAGCGAAAAAACCAAAGTGCTTTAGTGTATATTAATGATACACCTGGTAAAGGTGAAGTTGGTACAGATATGAAAAGTATCCCAACAGCTGCCATTGAAAGAATTGAAGTATTAAGAGATGGTGCATCTGCACAATATGGTTCTGATGCAATTGCTGGTGTAATAAACATTGTTTTAAAGAAAAATGTTGAGTACACGAATTTAAATGTAAATTCAGGTATTACAACCAAAGGCGATGGTTTTAATATTGGAGCTGATATAAATTCAACTTTAAGCATTGGTGAAAATGGTGGATATGCAAACTTCACATTGTCATATTATCAACAAGAATTAACCAACAGAGCGGGATCTCCTGGTGGAGATGGCTTATTTGGTGTTATTTTTGGTGATGATGCTATTTTAAATGGTACACTTCCTTGGTTACAAGAAAATCCTGATATGGGTATGACCGTTGGGCAGCCTGAAATGAGAAAAGGAGAGTTTTTCTATAATATGGCACTCCCTTTTAAAAATGATTCAGGAGAATTTTATGCTTTTGGAGGTTTAAACACTCGAAAAGGAACTAGTTTTGCATTATACAGAACTCCATATTGGGTGCCAGATCCTTATAATTTATTACACGATGCAGGAACTGAATATCAAGGATTTCAACCTACATTTGAAACTAACATTCAAGATCTCTTTAATAGTATAGGTTTTAAATTTGATTTTCTTGGATTTAATGCAGATCTAAGTGGAACTTATGGGATGAATAGTGTTGACTATACTATTGGAAATACCTTAAATCCTGATTTAGGTGCTGCGAGCCCAACAACTTTTAAAGCTGGTGGTTACTCTTTTAGTAATTTAATAGCAAACTTTGATTTAAGTAGAAGTTTTGGTCAATTAAGTTTGGCGTTAGGTGCTGAAGCCAGAAAAGAATACTTTAAGGCAGATGCTGGTGAACCCGATTCTTATTTTGGTAGTGGGGCACAATCTTTTCCAGGTATTCAACCTACCAATGCTGTAGATGAAGATAGAACAAACTATGGTGTTTATGCTAACCTTGATTGGGATGCTTCAGAAAACTTTTTAATTGGAGGAGCTATTCGTTACGAAGATTTTTCTGATTTTGGAAGTAACTCTGCTTGGAAAATTAATTCAAGATATAAATTAGGAAGTAAAGGTGCACTACGTGCTTCTTACGGAACCGGATTTAGAGCTCCTTCTTTACACCAAATTTATTTAAGTAATATACAAACATTAGTTTCTGGAGGTACTATTTCAAACCAAGGTACTTTTAATAATGTTGATCCTGTAATACGTGATGGTTTAGGGGTTCCTCAATTAAATGCTGAAGAATCTAAAAACTTATCAGTAGGTATTACGCTTAAACCAAGCAATAATTTCTCTTTTTCATTAGATTTCTATAAAATTAATGTTGATAACAGAGTTTTATTTACAGGTGAAGTAGGATTTGATGGTGATAACAACACTATTAACCCTGTTGAACAAATATTAAACGACTATAATGTTACAAGTATTAAATTCTTTATTAATGCTGTAAATACAGAAACAAATGGAGCTGATTTTGTAGCTAGTTTTTCAAATATTGATTTTGGAGGAGGTTCTTTAGGTATTAATTTTGCAGGGAACTTTAACAATACAAAAATAGTTGGTCAAATTGCCACACCTCAAGTTTTAGCTGAAAATGGCTATGATATTTTTAACAGAAAAGAGCAAGCTAGAATTACTGATTCTAGGCCAAAAACTAAAATAATGTTAGGCTTTGATTATAAACTGAATGATTTTAGTGTTCAATTAAACAATACTTATTTTGGTGAAGTTACTTGGCAACACGCTACTGACCCTGCAAAAGATCAAACTTTTTCAGGAAAAGTAATAACAGATATCAATTTCAATTATAATTTTTCAGAAAAAGTATCTGTAAATCTTTCTATAAATAATTTATTAAATGTATATCCTGATGTTATTGATACCAAAGGTGATTTTGTTACTGACCTTGGTGGACGTTTTAAATACCCTTGGGAAGTAAATCAATTTGGATTTAATGGTACCATTTTAAGGGCCGGATTAAGTTATAAATTCTAAATTAGAAGATAATAATACAACCATAAAAGAGGCTGTCTAAAAAGTGTAATTTACGTCAACCTGAACTCGTTTCAGGTTCTCATAATGATTGATAATCAGTGGGATGGGATTCTGAAATAAATTCAGAATGACGAATTTTGTACCTTTTCATACAGCCTCTTTTATGATTTATAGTTTTTTAGTACTAGCTCTTCACCGTCAAACTCTCCATAAGTAAAATAAGTAATCCAATCTCCGGTATTAATATATTTGGAGGTTTCTGAAATAGTAATTTCAAGAGGAAGGTGCCTGTGCCCAAATACAAAATAATCGTACTGTTTTTCGGTTAATTTCTTTTTACAATATTGAACTAACCATTCTTTTTCCTCTCCTAAATATTTAACATCTTCTTCACCAGAAATCAATTTGTTTTTTACTGATAAATATTGTGCTAATCGAATACCAATATCTGGGTGTAACCATCTGTAAAGCCATTTAGAAATAGGATTTGTAAATAGTTTTTTCATTCGTTTATAGCCTTTATCTCCAGGCCCTAAACCATCTCCATGACCTATTAAAAATACTTTGTTATTAAATGTAAATTCTTTTGTTTGATGAAATACTTTAATATTTAACTCTTTTTCAAAATAGTCATCCATCCAAAGATCGTGGTTTCCAACAAAAAAGTAAATCTGTATTCCGCTATCTCTCAATACGGCTAGCTTCCCTAAAACTCTAACAAACCCTTTTGGAACCGCTTTTTTGTATTCAAACCAAAAATCAAATAAGTCACCTAGTAAAAAAATAATTTCAGCATCAATTTTTATAGTATCAAGCCAGTTTATAAACTTTTGTTCACGAACTTTACTTTGTTCAATTGTGGGAGCTCCAAAATGCTGATCAGAAGCAAAATATATTTTTTTATTTGTTAACAAACTTTGTTCAAATTAAGTATCTAAAGATACGCATTCTTTTTAATTTGTACTTTTTTCTAGTTCAAGCACTTTTAAAATCATATTGTCTTTTTTCTGAACAACCTTTAAGTAGCCAGTTTCCCCAAATAAATTTCTAGCCACTAGAGCTTTAAAATATATTTTTATATTTTCACCGTTTTTTTCAGAAATAGGATTCTTTAAGTTTAGCTGTTTTAGGTATGTATTAAAAATTTTATTGTCTTTATCAAAGTTCTTTATAAAATCTTCTAATTTCCATTTATTCATTTCTTCTCTGTGATTATCAACATATTTAAACACAAAATCATTCAACCTACCATATAACCTATTGCTAAAACTATTTAGGGTATCAATAGGGACAAAAACATCAGGTATAATACCGCCTCCACCATAAACAACTTTCCCTTTTGGAGTTGTGTATTTTAAGTGATCATCTACTTTAATACTATCTTTTGAAATTAATTCTCCATTATGCATTCTTTCAATATAATCATTATTATACGCTTTTGTATCTTTTGAATTATATGGTTTTTGGATTGATCTTCCTGTTGGTGTATAGTAACGAGATGTTGTTAGCCTCACAGCTGAGCCGTCTCCTAAATCCATTTCTTGTTGTACCAATCCTTTTCCAAATGAGCGACGGCCAACAATAATACCTTTATCATTGTCTTGAAGAGCCCCTGCAACAATTTCACTGGCTGAAGCAGAGTTTTGATTAATTAGAACATATACTTTTCCATTTTCAAAATCTCCATTACTTGTAGCATAGGATTTATTAACTTCTCCATTTTTATTTTTGGTGAAAACTATTAATTTTCCATCTTCTAAAAATTCATCAACAATTTTTTCTGCAATATCCATAAAGCCTCCTGGATTTCCTCTTAAATCTAAAATTAAAGATTTCATCCCTTCTGAAATTAATTTATCTAAAGCTACTTTAAATTCGTCATACGTTGTTCTTGCAAAACGATTAACTTCAATATACCCTAATGTTTTATTAATCATATAAAACGATGGAACACTTTTTATTGAAACTTCACCTCGTGTAATTGGTATTTCTAAAATTTGATTTGTTGAACGCCTGTAAACTGAAATATCAACATTTGTATCTGGTTCTCCTTTCAATGACTTGATTACTGCTTCATTAATTTTTCTATTCCCTGCAAATGTTCCTATTTCACTTTCTTTAATTTTTGCTTTTTTAATAATACTTTCACCAAATAAAGTGTCTTTGTCTGCAATTATAATTCTATCTCCTACTTTTAATCCAGCTCTTTCACTTGGGCCTCCTTCAATAACACTTGTAACCGTAACAGAATCATGATACATTAGAAAAGAGACACCAATTCCTACAAACTTTCCCTGCATATTTTCAGTAACCTGTTGCAGTTCTTCTTTAGGAATATAAACAGAATGAGGGTCTAACTTAACTAACATATTGGTAATAGCATCATCTAACAAACTATCTGTATCTACTTCATCTACATAATCGTACTGTATGTAATTTATAAGTTTTTTAATTTTAACTTCATTTGAGTTAGAACTAAATAAAACCGATTTATTTTTATAGTTAAATGTACTACCAATAAAAATTCCTACCACGATAGACAACCCAATAAAAATTGGAATATTTACTTTTCTTTTAATCATTATTATTTATTAATATGTGTTATTTCTACTCCTGCTTTTTCTAAAAAATCTAAACCCGAAGTATCTTTATATGCCTTTGCATAAACAACTCTTTTTATACCTGATTGATGAATTAATTTACTACACTCTTTACACGGTGATAAAGTTATATACAGTGTTGAATTTTTACAAGATTGTGTTGAGCTAGCAACTTTTAAAATTGCATTTGCCTCTGCATGTAAAACATACCATTTTGTATTTCCATCCTCTTCACAACAATTTTCAAACCCAGTAGGAGTGCCATTAAATCCATCAGAAATTATCATCCTATCTTTTACAATTAATGCACCAACTTGTTTTCTTTCACAATATGATAACTTTGCCCATTCATAAGCCATGCGCATATATGCTTTATCATATTTCAATTGTTTTTTTTTCATAATTTTTTTAAATGATTACGAAAGTAGTAAGATTCTAACAAATTCAATGTTAAATTTTCACCAAAATATAGCTGCTTTAAGAATTGGCAATACAATTCCAATAACAATAGAGGAAATTATGAGTACCCAATCTCGTTTTGAAAATCGGAAAATATTTTGAAAAATAAAGCCTACAATTAGTACGATAGTTACAATTATTATTTGAGCCAACTCTACTCCTAAAGCAAATTCTAGTAACGGAACAAATTTATTATTTGTTGTTCCAACTAGCAATTTAAAATAACTGGAAAAACCAAAACCATGAATTAAACCAAAAAATAAGGCGAAAAGTAAATTGATATTCGTTTTCGTATTTTTTGTTGTGTTTTTAATGAAAATAATATTTGCCAATGCCGTTATTATAATTGTAACTGGTATTAAAAACTCTATCCATTTATACGATATTTCAACAATGTTATATGCTGCAAGTATTAGAGACAATGTATGTCCAACGGTAAATAATGTAATTAGCCAAATAATATTTTTTGTGTTTCTAAAATCATAAATAACTGCTAATGCTATTAAAAATAATATATGGTCATAAGCATTCCAATCCAATACATGGAAAAGACCTTGCCTAACGTAAAAAACGAAATTATCCATTAAAATATAATTTATTTTACTCTTTTATGCATTTTGTTGAAATTTCATCAATTCGAGTGAATTTTAACCCTTATAAGGGTAAAATTAGCATCGAGAACAGAAATTTTAGTATAAAAAGCAGTTCTCGATACCATTTTCTATCGAAAATCACTCGAACTGACCTAGTTCACCCCATTCTTTTTTTTAACAAATTTAAATGTCTTTAACTGTTTGCTAATCTAAAGGAACTGACGTTGAGTTTTATAATAATAATTCAAAATGCACAACAGGTTTATTTTCTTTCAAATATAGAAAAATTGTATCTAAAAACCCTACTCAAACAAATTGTTTACAATGGCTTTTTCAATAGGTTTAGCTGTATTGTGCGTAAATTCATTTTTTGTAGCATTGTATGTATATTCTTTGCCCCATTCCTCATAATTTTCTGCTACTTTCTTTATGCTATCGCACACATAAAATACTTCCTTGTTTGTTAATGTTGGGTGAATAGACATACGAACCCACCCTGGTCGTTCAATGAAGCAACCATCAATAATTTGCTCTTCAATATTTTTTGAAGTTTGCTGATCTACATGTAGAAGATAATGGCCATAAGTACCCGCACAACTACAACCTCCCCGAGTTTGAATACCAAACCTATCATTTAATAACTTTACTATTAAATTAAAATGAGCATCTTCAATAAAAAAAGAAAAAACGCCTAACCTGTCTGCATGTTGAGCTGCTAATAAGTTTAGGTTTGGTATTTTAGAAAGTTGTTTAAAAATAATATCGTTAATCTCATGTTCTCTATCTAATATATTTTCAATTCCCATTTCTTCTTTTAACTGAATTGAAAGAGCTATTTTTATGGTTTGTAAAAATCCTGGTGTACCTCCATCTTCACGAGTTTCTATATCATCAATATAATCTCTATTTCCCCAAGGGTTTGTGTAATTAACGGTTCCTCCTCCTGGATTATCTGGTACTATATTTTTATATAGTTTTTTATTAAAAATTAAGACTCCTGAAGTTCCAGGGCCTCCTAAAAACTTATGAGGTGAAAAGAAAATAGCATCTAAATAGGCATTTTTATCATTTGGGTGCATATCAATTTTAACATAAGGTGCTGAACAAGCAAAATCTACAAAACAGAGTCCTCCTTTTTTGTGAATTATCTCAGCAATTTTATGGTAATCAGTTCTTATCCCTGTAACATTTGAACAAGCTGTTATTGAAGCTATTTTTATAGGTCGGTTTTTATATTTGGTTAGTAATTTTTTAAAGCTTTTAAAACAAACCAAGCCCGATTCTTGATATGGTATTATTTCAACATCTGCAATAGTTTCTAACCAAGAAGTTTGATTAGAATGGTGTTCCATATGTGTTATGAATACAATGGGTTTTAATGCTTCAGGTACTTTCGTATGTTCTTTTAAGTTTTCTGCAATTTTTAATCCTAAAATACGCTGAAACTTATTAATAACACCTGTCATTCCTGTTCCTTCTGTTATTAAAACATCTTCTTCATTTGCATTTACATGTTGCTTAATTATATCTCTTGCTTTATGATAAGCCGTGGTCATAACTGAACCTGTAATTGAGGTTTCAGTGTGGGTATTGGCAACAAATGGTCCAAACTTATTTAACATTTTTTCTTCTATTGGACGGTATAATCTTCCGCTAGCTGTCCAATCTGTATAAATAATTTCCTTTTCTCCATTAGGAGATTCAAAAGTTTGGTTAATACCTACAATATTTTTTCTAAATTTCTGAAAATAAACTTCTAACTCAGAAGAAGGTATTTTATGACTATAACTCATTATTTGTTTATTTATTTACAAATTTAAAAAAAGAAAAGTATAATTATTTAAAATTGGCGATGCCTTCTTTTAACCACTTGTAATATTCATCCACATCTGGTGTATATGCAACAGGATCATTTAAATTTTCTTCATTAAGGTTTATTAAAACATAAAACGGTTGTGCATTTGCTCCATACTTTATGGTTTGCATTTCACTCCACTTTTGACCAATATATCGTAATTTTTTCCCAGGGTGTAATTTAGAATCAATCTCTTCTCCGTTTGGAAGTGGTCTTTTATCATCAACAAATAACGATATTAAAACAACGTCATTTTTAAGAATGTTGAGTATTTTATCTTTAGGCCAAACATTCTGTTCCATTTTCCTACAGTTTACACAGGCTTTTCCGGTAAAATCTAACATTACTGGTTTATTTACTTTTTTGGCATACGCCAAACCTAAATCGTAATCATTAAATGCTAATATATCATGTGGAGCCATTAAATGTGCTCCTTCAGGTATGTTTAAATGACTTGTGTTAGAACCTCCTCCTAGTTTGGAAAACCCTACGCCATACGGAGATTCACTGTAATGTTGTGGTGGTGGAAACGCACTAATTAAATTTAATGGCGCCCCCCATAAACCGGGAATCATATAAATTGTAAACATTAGTGAAATTAACCCTAAACTTAATCTTCCTACTGATATATGTGTTAATGGAGAATCATGTGGTAGCTGTATTTTTCCAAAAAGATAAAGTGCCAACGTTCCAAAAATAGCAATCCATATTGCTAAAAATACTTCACGTTCTAACCAATGTAAATCTAATACCAAATCTGCATTTGACAAGAATTTAAAAGCTAATGCCAACTCTAAAAATCCTAAAACCACTTTTACTGTATTTAACCAACCCCCTGATTTAGGTAATGAATTTAACCAACCTGGGAAGGCTGCAAACAATGCAAAAGGGATTGCTAATGCTAATGAAAAACCTAACATTCCAACAATTGGGCCTATATGGTTTCCGCCAGCAGCAGCTTGTACTAACAAGGTTCCTACAATTGGACCTGTACAAGAAAAAGATACAATTGCCAGTGCCAATGCCATAAAAAAGATCCCTATTACGCCTCCTTTATCTGCTTGAGCATCAACTTTCGTTCCCCAAGAACTTGGTAACACTATTTCAAAAGCTCCTAAAAACGAAACTGCAAAAACCACCAAAATAAGAAAGAAGAACACATTGAACCAAACGTTTGTAGATAATGCATTTAAAGCGTCTGCGCCAAAAAAGAATGAGACTAACCAACCTAAAGCAACATAAATAATTATTATTGAAGCACCATAAATAAGTGCATTTTTAATTCCTGCCGCCTTACTTTTACTTTGTTTTGTAAAAAAACTTACCGTCATTGGAATCATTGGGAAAACACAAGGCGTTAGCAACGCCGCAAACCCAGATAAGAAGGCAATAAGAAATATGGTTAATAAACTTTTATCAATTGGTTTTTTTTCTTTTTTTGATTTAGTTTCAATTTTTGTTTCAGTTGATTTTACTGTTTCTTTTTTTTCTTTTGTATTAAAATTTACTGATGTTATTCCTTTTTTAGGTTGAATTGAAAAATCTAAATCTACAAATGTAGGTGGCAAACAACTTGAGTCATCGCAAACCATAAACTCAACTTCTCCTGTAATTTTAAAATTACTTTTTGAAATAATTTTAACCCGTTGTTTGAATACCGCTCTATTTTCAAAATATTTTATGTTCATATTAAAAACAGCATCAAAAACAGTGTGTCCTTCTTCTTCCGATGTATTCCCTATTAACTTATAATTATCTGTTTTTACAAATGTAAAATTTGTTGGTATTGAGCCATCTTCAGGAACATTTTGAGAATACAAATGCCATCCTTCTTCAATAGTTGCTTGGATTAATAAATCATATTCTGACTCTGATACTTTTTCAACTGAGGTGACCCATTTTACAGGATTAAGAATTTGTGAAAAACTTGAGGTACTTAATATTAAAAAGGATAGAACTACTATTATTTTCTTCATATAATAAGGTTGTTACTTTAATTATAATTTGCCAAAATTAAACAATAATAGTTATTATGTCGTTTTCAAAGCTATTTTACACTAAATAAGTGTGTTAAATTTTTCTTAATACGTATAATTTTATTCCCTTTTTTATAAAAATTATTTATTTACAGGCTAAAAATAGGCTTTTAGCTTACTTTAAAAGGCACAATCCATAAACTTTTCGAAAAATTTAAAAATAAATTAAAAATCTCTTTTTTTACATAAAAAAAAATCTAAATTTGAAATAGCTATAGGAATAAAACAAACAACCCCTAAATGTTTTTATGGTAAAACAGCCCCAAAGTTTTATAGTTGAAAAGGGTTTATCTAATTAGATAAACCCTTTTTCTTTTGCTTTTAAAATTAGTTCTCTATCATCACTATCTTTGACGTCAAATAATATTTTTAGCTGCTTTTTCCTTTTTTCAAGACCCGCCTTAGACATTGGAATAATTTTAGGGAGGTATTTCATTTTAGTACCTATTGACATTTCATACAGTAATTGTCTATCAATTTTATCTAATCTGTAATCTATTGAAGTTTGTTTTCTAAATAATTCTAACACAGATTTACTATAATATGGTACATCATCCATTACCGTGTTTATACATGCTATTAATTCTTCTTTATTAACGTCGTTTTTAATTAAAAATCCATTTGGATTTACATTTTTGAGAATCGCTTGAATTCTATAATTGTCATTAAAGGTTGTAGCAACAATTATTTTACAATTTGGTAGTTGCTCTCTAATAACAATTCCTAAATCTTCACCTGATAAAATTTCTCCATCTGTTGAAGGAGGTAATGAGATATCTAAAAAAACAATGTTAACACCTTTTGTCTTTGAAACTTTTTCAATTTCTTGAATAGCATCATCACAATTATGTACTATGGTAATGCTAAATTTAATTTTATTGTTTTCAGAGCTTATAAATTCAAAAGCACTTTTATAAGCATCAGCGATTATTGGGTGATCATCAACTATTAATACATTATAAATTTTACTCATAATTTTAATTTTGTATTGGGCACGATACAAATATAGTAGTTCCTTTATTAATTGTTGAATTTATCTCAAAAACCCCATTCAATTTACGAACTCTTGATTTCATGTTTTTTATTCCAATGCCTTTTCTTTTTTCAAAAACATTGAACCCTATTCCATCATCTTCAATTAATAAAATTAACGTATTTTCTTCTAATTTAAACTCTATTTTTACATTATTTGCATTTGCATATTTAATAATATTTTGCAATGCTTCTTGTAATATTCTATATAAATTAATTTTTATGCCATCATTTATTTCACTCCAGTGAATTTTATTATCATAAACTGTTTTATACTCAAAGTTTCCTAAGTTGCTTTTTTGTTCTATTAGGCCATCTATAATTTTAAAGAAATCTTCTTTTGATGATAAAATTTCATTTTTTAATTCATGTGAAATTGTTCTAATCTCTTTTTCAATATTTTGAAGTTCATTTATAAAAAACTGATGCTTTTTTATTGCTCCTTCATCACCTTTAATATTTAAAAATCCGAGCCCAATTCTAGTTCCAAAAATTTTCCCCAAAACACCGTCGTGTAAATCTTCTGAAATTCTATGTCGTTCTTTTAAACGCCCCTCTTCTAATTTAGATTGTTGTTTAAGCATTAAAGAAAAAATTTCTTCATTCGATTTTTGCTGTTCTCTTTCAAATAATAACTCCTTGTTTTTAGTTCTTTGAACCCTTAAAAAATAGGCGAAAGAAAGTATTAAAATCGTAAAAAAAGCTCCAACTGAAATTAATATTTTTTGCGCTGATAATTTTTCAGTTTCTCTAATATATTCATCTGTTTCAAAGCGTATTCTCGTAAATTTATTTCTTATTTTTCGTTCTTCAATTTGCAAACTATCATTTAAATGAACGTAATTTTTTAAATACGTATTTGACTTTTTAGCATCTATTTTTGACAGTAATAATAACGATTTTAATTTATCACGGTTATTTTCTATTTTATTGGCTAAATTGTGCGCTTCATTTGCTAATTTAATGGCCTTTGAGGTATCTTGCTTTAAAGCATACAACTCTGCCAAATGCAATTTATTAACCACAATTCCTGAAATATTTTTAACACTATCCCTTATTTTTAAAGATTTATAAAGCTCTTTAGCAACGTTGGTTGTATCTCCATCTAAAAACCTAGTATAAGCAATATTGTCTACCAACCGTGCATAAAAATTAATATCACGCTTTTTTAAATTGCTATTGTTTAAAGCCTCTTCAAAACTCTCAATAGCTTTTTCATAATCTTTTAACTTTTGATAAACCAGGCCTAAATTACTTAAGCTGCCTTCCTTGTAAAGTCTTTTATTTTTAACATTTTTAAGGTATTCTAAAGCTTTGTTATGGTAATAAATTGCTCTATTAAACTCTTTGAGATTGTAATAAATTAAGCCTAAATAATTATAGCACTGATACAAATTTAAATCTTTTCCTAATTTTTTAAAAATAGTGATGGCTTCAAAAATAGAAACCTCACTACCTGTGTAATCTTTTAAAAGCCCTTCTATATAGCCCATATTATACAGCATTTTAGCTGTATAATACTTATTTTTAATTATCTTAAAATATTTATAGGCTTCGTGGTAATGGTAATAAGCACTATCAATCATTTCTCTTTTAGAATAAAAAGAACCATAATTCCAGTGTGCCTCTCCAATTCTAAAAGTATCACGAAGTTTGGTAGCTAATAATAATGCTTTAAGATTTACTTTTCTAAATAGTTCATCATTTCCTAAATTAAATACTTCCAAGGCAATTTTAGAGAAAAGTTTATTTTTAACAGAATCTAACTTTTGTTGTTTGGTAACTTCAAAGGCTTTTCTTAACAATTTTTCTCTGTTAAATTGCGGTTTTTTGATATTTTTTGATTGCTGAATCCAATTTGAAATACTGTCAATTTCAGGATTATCATTTGTTTTATTACCAACCTTGTTTTGACTACAAAAAACCAAAGTTAATGACATGTAAAAATAAAATACACGAATTATAATTGTTTTGAATTTAGCTCCCAATGGTTGTGTTTTTAAACAAATCTAATAAAAAAAAAGCCCTAAACAATTAAGTTTAAGGATTTTTAAAATAAATATATTTAAATACAAATGTTGTAGATTAGTCTCTGTCATCCATTACTTCAGCCGTACCTTCTTCTCCTGTGGCATATACCGTATTGTCTATCGTGTTAGGATTGTATAGTGTTTCATCAGCAGAAAGTTGATCATCAGAAGTACAGGCTGTAAATGCCATTAAAAATAAAGAAAAAGCGAAAATAAATTTAATTGATTTCATAATATTGGGGTTTTTAAAAATTATAATATAGGTTAATTGTCTTTTAGTGCTTTAGAATGTGAAAATAGTTTTTTGAATAGAATTTTATTAGTCTTAAACTAATAAATTAGTGAAAGCAAACCATTTGTTAGTGTAAACATACCGTTTGTTAGTAAAATAATGCCGTTTATTGTTAATAACGTGTGTTTTATTAATAAAACAACACAGTTTATCTACAAAATGATACCGTTTATTACACTAATTAACATGAGTTTGGCTTAAAAAATGTAGATACTAAAGAAAATAGTGTTGATTATCATCACTTTGCCAGATTGAGTGCAGTCGGAAACCTAGTTAAAACCCTTTCGACTGCGCTCAAGGTGACATTGGCGTTTTATTTTTAAAATTAAAATATTGATTATAAGCAATTAAAGTGAATTATGATGTTGAACTCACGTTAATTAACTGATATATAAGAATACTCTGATAAAGCTTTGTTTATACTTTCAATATTACCAATATAGGTTTTGGTGAAGGGAACTTCATAACTATTTCTTTTAATAGTACATATTAATTTTCCATATTGAATTCTTGAAATAAAATTTTTGTTGATAATATAGCTTTTGTGAATTCTATGAAAATTGTCAGGAAGTATACTTTCAAAAGTTTTAAGCGTTTTATAAGCACTAATAATTGAACCATCATTCATATAAAAATCGGTTGCATTATTATCTGCTTTTAAAAACAGTATTTCATCTGTTTGTAAATATTGGTAATCTTTATATGATTTTAAACAAATATTTTTTCTGGATTGTGCAGGTATTTTTTTTAATACTTTCAACACTGATTTTCTAATCTCTAATTCTGTTAAAGGGCTTAACAAAAAATCGAAAAATCCATTTTTTATAGCTTCATATACCTTTTCTTTTGAAGAAGAGATGGCAATAAAAACAGGAAAGGTATCATTAAATAAGTTTAACTCTTGTGTAAATTCAAACGGATTATCAATAACATTTTCAATATTAAAAAAAACTAAATCAGGAGTTTCTTTTAATATTATGTTCATTGCATTATCATAATCACACGAAACACCAATACAGTTAAATTCGTAAAAATCTTCTAAAACATTCTCAATTCTTTGAATAGAATGTGGGTCGTTATCAATAATAAAATAGTTGCGCATTTGGAGGGGACAAATTTTAGTGCTTGTAAATTTACTAAAATATTTTAGATGTAAAGTAGGCTTTATCCATTCTTTTTTTACGGATAAAATAACATTACTTAAATTAAGTATGTATAACTTTAACTTAATTATTTAACCGGGCTTATTATAGCTATAAATTTATTAACAACTTATTAATCAGGTTATTATATGGTTTAATTAAAAATGATTTACTGGCCTGAGGCTGAAAAAATGAAGAAAAAACTAGATAAATATCAAAAAGTGACAACTAAATTAGAAAAGAAGATGGGAAAAACAACAAATAACACAAATTCAGAAAATACAAACATAAATAATTCAACAAATAATTTTGAGCAACAAATTAACAATTACCCTAGTGATATTCAAGGGCTATTTGAACGCTTGGGTATAGAATAAAAAATAGTTTACCAATTATATAATTTTTGAAATAAATCACTAAAATAATTTTCTTTTACCTATGAAAAGTTGATTTCATAACCATAATACAGTTAACCTCAAGGACTTTATTTTAGTTTTGTGCATAAACCAAGGTTTATGCACATTTTTTTATACCTAATTTTTAATTTAATATACTATCGTAATTTTATTAATTATAAAACGCCTTTTGTATGTCTGTAATTAGTAATAATAAAGAACAGCGTCAAGCTGTTCCGATAGTTTCTTAAATCCGTAAGTTATCAAATATTCGATTTTGATTCTAACTTTTTTTAATTTAAAATGGATTTGACGGATTATATTTTGATTAATGTTTAATTTATACCCTTAATTTTTAAAATTTTATATTTTAATGTTAATATCACATAATTATTTAAATTTAAGGCAATAGTGTTTTATTAGCCAATGAGACTTTGATAGTGTAGGTAATATTTGGATTTTAGTTTTAAATAGTCTTTTAATTCTCAAGTTCTATATCTAATTTCTCCATAGACTCGCAGGACATCTTGCCTTGACCTTCTGGTCCATTTAGCAGGAAGAATAATAAATCTAAAAAGAAACTTT
>JAKIVA010000086.1 GCA_021647265.1 Lutibacter sp. | reverse complement strand
ACAACACCGAATATAGCAAATTGCTAAATTGTAATAAATAGAAAAATTTTAGTACTTTTAAATCATAAATAACAAGCTATGAAAAGTTCGACTTCAAAACCGCACTTGCCATATTCAAACCCGTTGGTAGCCATTAGAACCGAGTAAACAGAGTGAATTTAAGACCATCCGATTTACGGAGTTAGTACAAAAAAAGAAAATCACTCTCTGGAAAAGTGAAATTGAAAACCAAAAAAGTCGAAGTGGAAAAACCACAATGGAAGAATAGCGACTTATAAATTATTCTTCAACTAATTTTATAATCTATAATATTATGAAAAATTTATTTTTAACTTTATTATTATTACTAACCGTTTCATTTGTTTTTGCTTCAAATGGTTTGGAAAAATCAGCGTTAATAGAGAACTCTTTAAACACGAAAATTGACAGATTAACAAATGTAATTAAGACTGAAAAAAGAGAAAAACCGTTATGTTCGATAAGTTGCACTACTACAGTAGCAGGTGTTACTTATACCGCATCAGCTGGAAACTTTCTTTCAAGTTGTAGAGGTGCAGCCAGTAGGTGTTTAAGAAAGCTTAGTAGAATGCTTTAAAAATTAATATATTTATCAACTGTCTTTGCTGTGCAAAGACAGTTGATAAAATTAAAAATCATAAAAAATGAAAAAATTATTATTATTAATTGTAATTACTATTACGCAGATTAATATCCATTCTCAAAATATAGAAATAGTATATAGTGTTTCTGAAAATACAAATGACCCAATACTATCAACTTCTACAACCTATAATTTAATTATAAAAAACAACCAATCAGTTTATTATAATAATAATGACAGCTTAAAACAATTTAAGTATCAGTCGTTTATTGATGAAACTAAAAAAATTGGAGAATTGACAAGAGTAAAATTATCTGACAATCACTACGCTTATATAAAACAAGATTTTTTTTATAAAAATTATAAAAAGGATACACTTGTATTTAATGAAATTATATTAAATAAAAAAGTTTTTGTTGGAGAAAAAATAAATTTATTTGATTGGGATATACAACCTAAATCAGATACTCTAATTTTAAATCAAAAATGTCAAAAAGCAATTAGCAAATTTAGAGGGCGTGTATATGAAGCCTTTTTTTCAACAGAATTATCGCCACGTGGAGGACCTTGGAAATTTGATGGGCTTCCTGGAGTAATTTTATCAGTGAGAAGCCTAGACAACTATTTTGTCATTAAACCAATTAAAATAATAAAAAATAGTCTATCGGCTAATGAAATTAATAATGTTTATGACAAGGAAAAGATAATATCTTGGGAAACCTTTAAAGTGCTTTTTAAAAAGAAATTAAAGCAACAATTGAAAAAATTAAAATTAATGTCCGAAGATGGTGAAGGTGGAAGCGTTGAAATTACAGATAGAATAGAAGATTTAGGTATAAAGAAAATGTCTTTTTAAATGAAGTTATTTACATTTTTAATTTTTATATTGTTTTATATTCAATTAAGTTCCCAAACTATACAAGGAACTATTACTAATGATAATGATGAATTGATAACTGTATCAAATATTTTAATTAAAAATGTAAATGATTTAGATAACATATCTGAATATACATTTTCAAAAAATGGAAAATATCTAATAAATTTAAAAAAAGAATATCAAAAAATAATTATTATAGTTAATGCTTTTGGTTATAAAGAGGGGAAATATATTATTGAAAAACCTAAGAAAAATGAAATATATACCATTAATTTTAAATTGAAAACTGACACGACTAGGCTTGATGAAGTAATAGTTATAGCAAAAAAAAGACCTTTTACTGTTAAAAAAGACACAGTAAATTACAATGTTAAATCTTATTTGGATGGTTCAGAAAGAAAAATACAAGATGTAATAAAAAAGTTACCAGGAATTGAGGTAAACACAAGTACAGGCGAAATAAAATACAAAGGGAAATCGGTAGAAACAGTTCTGTTAGAGGGTGATAACTTATTTGGTTATAACTATGCACTTGGCACAAAAAACATTAATGTAGATATGGTTGAGCAAGTACAAGCCATTGAGAACTATTCGGAAAACCAATTATTGAAAGGCATAGAAAATAGCAACAAAGTAGCTTTGAATTTGAAATTAAAAAAAGGAAAAATAGACTTTTCGGGAAATATAGATTTAGGTGTTGGAGTTTTTGAAAAAGGTAAAAAAGCTTTAAACATCAACTCTAACATTTTGGGAATTACCAAAAATTATAAATCCTTTGCGACTTTAGCGTACAATAATATTGGAATAAACCATTCGCCTTTCGACTATTTTGGGTTTAGCGTTAATTTAGAGCAACTAAAAGAAAAAGATTTTTTTGCTCAAAAGATTATTCCTGAAACTCGTTTTTCAAACACGTTAGATGATAAAAGAGTAAATATTAACAACCAATATTTTGGTAACTATAATGCGATATTTAAAATAAATAAACGCCTAAAAGTAAAAACTAACCTGTATTATATTAACGATGAGATAACAAGTGAACAATTGTTTGAAAATAGTTACATAATCAATAATGAAGAATTTACAACAACAGATAACACTTTTATAACTAAAAACCCAAAACAATATCGTAGCGATTTAGAAATAAAATATAACGCATCAAAAACATCATTGCTTGAATATAATTTGAGAGTACGACAAGAAAATATAAAAACACCATCTATTATTCTTTCTAATAACAATAATAATTTTGAATCCTTGCTAAATTCAGAAGATTTTTATTTAAAGCAGAAATTACTTTTCACTAAAAAAGTTTCAGAAAAGAAGGTTTTTCAATTTTCAGTACTTCAATCTACCAATAATATTCCGCAAACCTATCAAATAAGTCCTTCGGTTATAAATTTGGATGATTATACTGCTAATATTCAAGAAAGTTTATTCAAGAAAAATTATTTAGAAACTCAAGCAACACTTTTTGCTTCGAGTAAAAAAGGTAATAAATACACCTTTTCCGTTGGTGGAATTTTGGACAACAACAAACTTAAATCCGAATTGTTTGGCGAAAATTTAATAGAAAGTATACTAATAGAAAATAGTGCAAATGATTTAGAATATCTCAAAAAGTCTATGTATCAATTAGGTGCTTATCATTTTAATATTGGCAAATGGAAATTTTCGCCTTCCTATTCGTTAAGTTATCTAAATCAAGAAATTGACAATAGAAATAATAGCACAAAAAATAATCAAAATAATTTTATTTTTGAACCATCATTAAACATAAGATACAGACTGAGCAACGTCTCATTCTTATCTACAAAAGTAGGATATAACAAAACTTCAAACGTAGAAAGGTATCTTTTTCTAAATCAAGTTTTAATTAATAATCGTACAACTATTAGCAACACGCCAAGTTTAGAGTTGCAAGAGTCATTAAATTATGGTGTATTTTATTATAATAATGACTTGTATAATCAACTTCAAATAAATGCTGGTGCAAATTATCAAAAAACTACGGGAAACTTCTTTACAAGCTCTATCATTAATGAAAACACAACTCAAATTAGTTATTTTTATTTACCACAAGATAATAGTAATTTGAGTTTTAATTTTTTAATTGCTAAGTACATTCCGTTTTTGGAATCTACTATGAAATTGAGTTCTAACTATTCAATTTCTGAATATAAAAATATCATTAATAATTCGGAGTTGAGAAATAATAAAAGTCAGTTTTTAGACACAAAACTGTTTATAAAAACTGCATTTGATGGTTTTGTTAATTTTGAGAATACTGTAAATTTGTCGAAATCTATTTCTGAAAATGAAAATAGTAATCAATTTATAAACGAATCATTAAACAATACTTTTAAAATTATAATAAAACCTACAAAAAAATGGTTTGTTTTGCTTTCATTAGATTATTTTTTGCCAAATATAGAAAATAAATCAGAAGAATATGTATTTCTTGATGCTTCAATAAGGTATAGACCAAAAAGCAATAAGTTTGAATTTAATTTTGTTGCAAGAAATTTGTTAAATGAAAATAATTTTGAGCAAGTACAAACGTCTGATTTTTCGATAAATACTTATAGAACAAATATTTTATCGAGATATTATTTGTTGAATATGACATATAATTTTTGATGCGAAATATCAACAACGGCTACCAACAACGGCTATACTTAATTGCTTAGTTCTGTGCTACTTTAGAAAAATTTCCGATTTTTCCAAGTTGGTTTTGCACTTAGAAAGTTAAGTGCTAAATTGTCGCAACTAAGCATAGCCAAACCGTTGTAGCACATTTCAGAAACGAAACCTGAATTCAAGATAGAAATTGAAAAACCAAACAATGTCATTAACCACAATTTTAATAATTGGAATTAATATAACAATCAATGTTACTATAAGCACAATAAGTCCAAAATAGAATAGAGTATCTATATAGTAACTATGAAAATGATGCCCTGTATTTGACTTAAACAATTGAGATCCGTTTTCACTGCTAAAGAATTGAACCGGAAGTTCAAATCCTTTTAATCTCATTCCTTCAACTATATGCTTGGTGACAAATGGCCAATATGCTTCAAACTGCATAATTCTCCAACTGCCTGTGCTATCTTCTTGTGGATTTAAAATATTATTAACATCCTGATTAATTTTTTTTACTACCTCTGGAGATTTTGTTGCAACTAAACTGAATATCACTAGGAATGTAAATGAAAAAATTAATATGTAAGGTAAAACTTTTTTGAAGTTTAATGCATTTTGTCGTATAAGAATGAATAAATTAAGAGCAAATGCTGCAAAACTAGCTGTCCAGACACTGCGGTGTTGAAAATAAATAATAAGGAAAATAAGTATAATAAATTTAAGCAGGGCAAGCTTTTTATATTCTAAAATATAATTATTAAAAAAATATAAAGCTGGAAGTAAAAGTAGAAAAACAGATTCAGATGGTATTAACCGAACATGAGAAACAAATGCACCTAATGATACAATACTTGGATTAATAAGTATCTTAATTAAAATTCCATAGAAAATGAAATTCATTATTAAATTGATATTTATCGATTTATTTTTTTGATAAAATAATAGAAACGAACATATCATAGTCAAATTAATAATCTTAAAAAATACAAGAGGAAATTCAATAAATGACTTGTAAAGGTATAATGATTCAAAAATTAAATATGTAATATAGGATAAAGTAAAAATGAAAAAAAAGAGATAATATTTTCTTAAACTCCCTACCTTATAAAAAGTAATGATCAGAAATATTGCAGGAAATAATTTTTGAATCAATCCAATTATTCGATCAAAATTTTCATTGGAATTTAATT
Source organism: Lutibacter sp. (assembly GCA_021647265.1). Classification (GTDB taxonomy): domain Bacteria; phylum Bacteroidota; class Bacteroidia; order Flavobacteriales; family Flavobacteriaceae; genus Lutibacter. Next base: position 1,625 of record JAKIVA010000086.1, on the reverse strand, counting down.
CATCATAATTGATATAAGGGGAAAAAATATTTTGAGTTAAAAGAATAACTATAATCGGTATTTGTAAAAGAAGGTTTTTATTTAACTTGATCATATTTGTCAAATCTTAATTATATTATTTTCTATACAACTATCGAATAATTATCATATAATAAACTTCATTATAAAAATGATGTATAACTATTTATTAGGATTTCATGAAACCTGCATGTTATTTACGGTCTTTAAGGTAATATGGATTGGAGCCATATAATGTATCAACTTTAACATCATTTAATATAATAATCAAATTTTCCAATTTCTTTTCATTAAAGAGGTTATTGATTTTTTCAAATGACTTTCGTAACGTGAATTTGTACCTGGAAATGTAAATATTAATATCTATATACTTTGATAAAATCATATAGTCTCCAACCAGACCAATTGGTGGAAAATCAACAATTATATAATCATATTTTTTATGAAGCTCTTTCAACAATAAAGATGCTTTAGGTAGTCCTAACAAATCTGAAGGATTTGGAGGAAATGGTCCTGCAAAAATGATATCTAAATTTTTAATAGGTGAAGGCTGAATAATTTCTTCTAAACTTGAGGTTCCAATAAGATATGAAGAAAACCCATGTTTTACCTTTTGAGTGTTAAAATAACTGCTCATTTTGGAATTTCTCATATCAGCATCTAACACTAACACTCTTTTCCCTGATTGAGCGGTTACAGCACCAAGATTAACTGCGCAAAATGTTTTCCCTTCACCACTAACTGACGATGTAATTCCTATTACTTTTTTATCGCTATCGCTGGATATGAACTGTAGGTTAATTCTTATGTCACGAATTGACTCAGTAAGAGCAGATTTAGTACTGTATTGGGTAATTAATTTTTTGTTTTTATCTCCTTTTACAATTGATCCGATAATAGGGATTCTTGTAATTTTTTCTATTTCTTTTTTACTTTTAATTCGATTATCGAACATATCAATAATCAATATTATTATTGAAGGAATAAACAAACTTGCAAATATGGCCAGGAGATAAATGAATTTTACATTTGGAGAAATTAACCCCATATAACTATTGACTTTGGCATTCTCTATAATTTTCCAATCCGACTCATTTGTTGCCAAGGCAATACCTGCGGTAGCCTTTCTCTGCATAAATAATTCATAAGTATTGTCACTAAATTCAAATTTACGTTGGATGCCTAATTTTTTTCTTTCAGCGCTAGGAAGTCTGTTAATAGTAGCCTTTGTCTGCTGAAGGCGATATTTTAAATTTTCAATTACAACATTTAGGTTGGTTAATGCACCGTTTAATGCATTTCTTAATGCCACTTTGGTAGTTTCGATTTCGCCATTGATCTTTTGAACAAGTGGATTTGCCTCAGTAGCTGTTCGTCTTAAATTTGTCCTTTGTTGATATAAATCCGTTAACTTGATAATCAGTTTGTCAATCATAGGATCACGAATATCTGAAGAGCCAGTTGAAATTGCCGTAACAGCAATATTATCCAGGTTAGTTAAAATATTTCTAAGATTTTTCAATTGTACATTATAGGAAGAAATCTGTGTTTCTAATTGGGTTCTTTGTCCAAACAAAGCCAAAGTCTCCCCAATTTTTGTTGTAGCA
>JAKIVA010000085.1 GCA_021647265.1 Lutibacter sp. | reverse complement strand
CCACCTGATATACAAATCAAACTTTTTCAATAGACACCTTGCTATTGGAAAAAGTTAAATATCAAACGGTGTTATTGGCTTAGAAGTATGGTTTTAAAAATAATCGTATTTTTATCGGACACTAATGTTAATAAATCAATAGAATTAAATCCATATATAAGCCAATATCATATAGGTGCTTTACTCTACGATATAAAAAATAAAAAGGAAAAATATTTAGTTAAACATTTGAGTGAAGCTTTGAGATTATCTCCAGATATTTTAGCCTCTAAATTTTTCCTAGAGTTTTATAAAAAATATCCTATAGTTGATTCAGAAGCTCAAGAAATTGCAATTAAAGAGTTAGTAAATGAAATTGCAACAAAATCTAGTCCTGTTTTAAAGGCTCGTTTGGCTAGACTTCTTTTAGATAAATATTCTGTTAAATCATTTCAATTATTAAAAGAAGTTATTAATTTATTGCCAAATATGAATAGGCCCTGGCTTTATGCAGGGTATTTAGTAGAGAATACTAAAGATTCTATTGAAATAGAAAAATATTTTAAAAAATCAATCTTTTTGAGAAAAAAAGATTTTTTACCTAAACTTTATTACGGTAAATATCTTGAGGAAAAAGAGATGGATGAAAAAGCAATTTCTTATTTTAAAGAAGCGCTGGAATCTTATGAATCTATAAAATCTCCGTTATATGGCCAAAATCGTGCATTATCTGGCTTAAAAATAATACCAAATTCATATCTGCCAAATAATTTGCTGTATTTTTTAAAGCCTTATGTTAATGTTTCCCAAATTTTTTATTTTTTTGAGAATTATTACGATAAACAAAATAATGAGGAATTAAAAGAGTACTACAAAAAACTAGCGTTAAAATACGAAAATAAGATCTTTAAAGGAGAAGATAAACTGAGATAAAGAAGTGCTTACCACCATTTTTGATTACCATTACTGTCAATTGTAAAACAACGATTTAGTTTACTTTTTGTGTTGCTGGGACTTTCTAATTTATAAACTGCATTTTTAGGGATGTTGTTAAATTTAACAATACCATTATGGGCTTTTTTTTCTCCAATATGAATCCATTTATTTTCCCATAAATACAAGTTATATGTGACATTATTTTTTACAACACCCGTAATATTTTCTTTTAGAATACTTTCTTTTAATTTCTCAAAATCAGATTGTTCCATATTTTTAGCATACTGTTTTATAAGCTCTCTATTTTTAGAATTAAAGAATTTTAATTCTAAATCTTCAAGATTATTATGTTGCGTGTTAAGGAAAGAAACTTTGCCTAATTGATTAAATGTAAAAGGTGCTTTAAAATATGCTAACTTTTTATCTATTCTTTTTTTTAATACAAAAATGTTATCTGGACAAACATTATTAAATTTGATGGTATTATTTTCTCCATAAGTAAAATCTACTGGAATCCACTTATTCACTTCATAAACACATAAATAAAATAATTCTTTGTTTACATTTTCATTAGGAAGTTCAATTAAAACATCATTACAGTTGTTGCAATATTCTTTGGTTACGTCTATATAATTTTGATTACTAATTAGTTTTTTTGGGTTATATTCTGAATTTAAATTTTTATATTTTAGAAAACTTTTTCTGTAAACTTTAGCAAATTTTTTAAAGTCTGCTGTAACTATATTTAAATTGAAATTATATATAGGATCTGACTCAATTCCTACAAAAGGAATATTTTTATCCTTGGTAATAAGTGAATTCCATTGGTGTCTTCCAGTAATGTTTGACCATTTGGCAAAATCTATGGCTATTGGAATACCGTTAGCTCTCATTGTAAAAGCAGCTAAATCAGACATCTCATAGCATCCACCATTACAATCAACTAGTAAGTCTGATAGTTTTCTATTTGCTTTACTACTGCCTGTATAATTGAATACCTTTTTTAATTCATCATTTATATTTTTAACATGTATTAAAATATCTTCATTATAAAATGATTTATAGTTATCAATTGCAATCTCCCTCCAATTTTCAGTTTCTTCATAGCGTATTCTGTATGGTAAAATGTAATTTAAAAATTGTTGTGTAGTAAATACTCCTGAATTTAATCTTTTATTGGAATTTTTAATAGACAATTGAATGTTTTTAAACAGGTATTTTTTATCAATGTTATTGAGGTCATACTTTTTAAAATTAAAGCTACCAAGCGAATATTTGTCTACAGCATTTTCTATCAAGAAATTTAAGGAAAGAAGTTTTAAAGAATCTTCTTTGATAAATTCAATTTTATCTTTTTTAGTTAGATTTCCAATGGAATTTAAAGGTTTAACTAAAAAATAAATAAAGATTATGCCTAAAATAATTAGCGTAGTAATAAATATAATTTTTGTAGATTTTTTTTCCACTAAATGTAACGTTATTATGAATGTAAAAATATGAAAATGTGAATTGTCAATTTATAAAATATGAGCAATTTGATTTTTTTATTTGTTAAATACTAAAATTTGTATTTATTGTTAATTGTTTAACAAATTGTTAAAGTATGTAAATTTTTTAAAAGTACTGTTTGTATCATACAACTTTTTTATATATTTGCACAACAAAACAATAATAATGAATTTTATTCAATTACATCGTCATCATTTTTATACTTACACTCAAGTGAGCTAAAGATGTATTGAATAAATTAAAATATATTTTAAACCCGTTTGAGTAAATCAAGCGGGTTTTTTCATTGACACTACTTGATTTTCTTAAACATATTTAATAAACAAATGAAAAAAATTAAAATCGCAGTTCAAAAATCAGGTAGATTAAATCAAGATTCTTTAAAATTACTTAAAGATTGTGGAATTTCAATTGATAATGGTAAAGATCAACTAAAGGCAATAGCAAGTAATTTCCCGTTAGAAGTTTTATATTTAAGAAATGGAGATATTCCTCAATATTTAAGAGATGGTGTTGTTGATATTGCCATTATTGGTGAAAATGTGCTCATTGAAAAAGGGACGGATATTGGTATTGTTGAAAAATTAGGATTTTCAAAATGTAGAGTTTCTATTGCAATACCAAAAGAAAGTACATTTAAAAGTATTAAAGATTTAGATGGAATGCGAATAGCAACGTCCTATCCAAATACCGTGTTAAATTATTTTGAAAAATTTAATGTGAAACCTGAAGTACACATTATTAATGGTTCCGTTGAAATTGCTCCAAACATTGGCTTGGCTGATGCTATTTGTGATATTGTATCTAGTGGCAGCACCTTATTTAAAAATAACTTGAAAGAAGTTGAAGTAATGTTGAAAAGTGAAGCAGTATTAGCTGTTTCACCTAAAATATCTACTGAAAATCAACAAATTCTTGATAAATTACAATTTAGAATTCAAGCAGTTTTAAGAGCACGGAAATCAAAATATATTTTAATGAATGCTCCAAATGATAAAATAGAAACCATTATTAAATTATTACCAGGAATGCGTAGCCCTACTGTTTTACCTTTGGCTGAAGAGGGGTGGAGTTCTATCCATACAGTAATTGAAAAAAATTCCTTTTGGGAAGTTATAGATGAGTTAAAAGCTAATGGAGCAGAAGGTTTGTTGGTAATTCCTATTGAAAAAATGGTATTGTAAATTTGTTAATACTCGAAAATGAAAAAAATAATAAATCCACAAAAAGATAATTGGTCAATTTTATTGCAAAGACCCACACAATCAATTGAATCAATTGAAGATACTGTAACTTCAATTTTTGATGATATTAAAAGAAATGGTGATGATGGAGTATTGAGATATTCATCTATTTTTGATGGTGTAACGTTAACTGACTTTTTTGTTTCGAAAGAAGAAATTGCAGAAGCTGAAAATATAGTTTCAGAGAATTTAAAAGAAGCAATTAAAAATGCAAAGCAAAATATTGAAAAATTTCATGTAGCTCAAAAAACAGATAAAGTAATTATTGAAACTGTTGAAGGAGTTACTTGTTGGCAAGAAAAAAGGCCTATTCAAAAAGTAGGATTATACATTCCAGGAGGAACAGCTCCACTATTTTCATCCGTATTAATGTTAGCTATTCCAGCTCAAATTGCAGGTTGTAGTGAAATTATTTTAGCTACTCCACCTAACAAAAGGGGGGAAATAAATCCTGCTATTTTATATACAGCAAATTTATGTGGTATTACTAAAATTATTAAAGTTGGTGGTATACAAGCAATTGCGAGTTTAACTTTTGGTACAGAAACAATCCCTAAAGTTTATAAAATATTTGGACCGGGAAATCAGTATGTTACAGTAGCCAAACAATTAGCAACTAAATTTGGTGTTGCCATTGATATGCCTGCTGGACCAAGTGAATTATTGGTAGTTGCAGATGAAACGGCTAATGCTAGTTTTGTTGCGTCAGATTTATTAAGTCAGGCAGAACACGGCACTGATAGTCAGGTGATTTTAGTTGCAACATCACTTCAAAAATTAGAAGAAGTAGAGCAGGAAATAGCAAAACAACTTCAAAAATTAGCAAGAAAAAATATAGCTGAGAAAGCTATTGAAAATTCTAAGTTGCTATTTGTTGAATCCAAAGAAGTAGCACTGGAATTAATTAATGAATATGGCCCTGAACATTTTATAATTTGTACTAATAATAATGATTTTTATATGGAAGGAGTGCAAAATGCAGGTTCGGTATTTATAGGAAATTACACACCAGAAAGTGCAGGTGATTACGCTTCAGGTACAAATCATACCTTACCAACAAATGGGTATTCAAAGGCATATTCAGGAGTAAATTTAGATTCGTTTCTAAAAGCTATTACATTTCAGAAAATATCAAAAAAAGGAATTCAAAATATTGGTAATACCATTGAATTAATGGCAGAAGCTGAAGGATTAGATGCACACAAAAATGCAGTAACTTTACGCTTAAATAGTTTAAAATAACAGTAATCATTTCTATAATGTCACACTGAGCCTGCCTTGCCGGCAGGCAGGCTTGTCGAAGTGTTATTTTTAGATTTTTAAAATGGTGTATATGAAAATTAAAAATTTAGTTCGTAAAAACATTCAAAAATTAAAGCCTTATTCATCTGCAAGAGATGAATACACAGATTTAAATACAGCAATAGTATTTTTAGATGCGAATGAAAATCCGTTTGAAAATGGTGTAAATAGATACCCAGATCCGCAACAGACAAAATTAAAAAGAGCACTTTCAGATTTAAAAAAAATTCCTGTAAATCAACTATTATTAGGGAACGGAAGTGATGAAGTACTGGATTTAATTTTTAGAGCCTTTTGTGAACCTAAAAAGGACAATATAATTACGTTGCCACCAACATACGGTATGTATAAAGTACTTGCTAAAATTAACAATGTTGAAAATAGGGAATTACTATTGACAAATCAATTTCAACCAAACTTGGAAGCTATTTCTGGTGCGGTTGATTTTAACACGAAAATTATATTTTTATGTTCACCAAATAATCCTACTGGAAATAGTTTTTCAAAAGAAAAGATTGAAAAAATGTTACAAACCTTCAAAGGATTGGTAGTAATTGATGAAGCGTATATCGATTTTTCAGAGCAAAAAAGTTGGTTAGAGCGATTGGATGAATTTCCCAACCTAATTATTACGCAAACCCTTTCAAAAGCCTATGGTATGGCAGGAATACGATTGGGAGTCTGTTATGCTTCAAAAGAAATAATTACTGTTTTAACTAAAATTAAGCCTCCTTATAATGTGAATAAATTAACACAGAAAAAAGCATTAAAAAGAGTGTTGAATCAGCAAAAAGTACAAAAAGAAATTGGTAAAATTCTAGCACAACGAGAGAAATTAATAAAAAAATTAAAATCAATTTCATTTATTGAAAAAGTGTATCCAACAGATGCTAATTTTGTGTTAATTAAAGTTGATAATGCTAATAATAGATATAAGCAATTAGTAAAAAAAGGAATTGTAATTAGAAATAGAACAACACAGCCCTTATGCGAAAATACGTTGCGTTTGACTGTTGGGACAAAAAGTGAAAACAAGAAATTACTGAAAGTTCTTTCAGTAATTTCGTAATCTTGAACTTGTTTCAAGAACTTTAAAAAATAGATGAATTTAAAAATTGAAATATATTATTGCTATTTGCTTACGAATAAAAACAGAACTGTTTTGTATGTTGGATATACAAACAATTTAGAAAGAAGAATAAGTCAGCATATAAGCGGATCAGCATCAAAATTCACAAAAAAATATAGCGTAGTTGATTTAATATATTATGAAATTTTAAGTACAGAAAAAGAAGCAAAAGATAGGGAACGTCAATTAAAAAATTGGCACAAAGAATGGAAGTGGAATCTTGTAAAAGAGGAAAATCCAAATTTAAAAACAATTAAATTAAAAAGACACTGAAATAAATTCAGTGCATAACTAAAGTTATGAAAAAAGTATTATTTATAGATAGAGATGGCACGTTAATTAAAGAACCTGCCGATGAACAAATTGATGCTTTTGATAAGTTAGTTTTTTATCCAAAAGTGTTCACGTATTTAAGTAAAATAGCGAAAGAATTAGATTTTGAATTGGCAATGATTACCAATCAGGATGGTTTAGGAACTAAAGTTTATCCAGAAGAAACTTTTTGGCCAGTGCATAATTTTATAATGAAAACATTTGAAAATGAAGGTGTTGCATTTAGTGATGTATATATTGATAAAACATTTGCCAGAGATAATAAACCAACAAGAAAACCAAAAACAGGCTTGTTAACTAAGTATTTTTCTTCAACATACGATTTAGAAAATTCATTTGTAATTGGAGATCGGTTGACAGATATTGAGTTAGCTAAAAATCTGAGTGCAAAAGGAATTTTTATCAATGACAATACAAACCTTGGAACAGATGAAATAACCGTGAAAAGAGATGAATTGAATAATTTTATTGCTTTAGAAACGAACGATTGGCAACAAATTTATGAGTTTTTAAAATTAAAAAATCGTACTACTGAACTTACTCGAAATACCAATGAAACACAAATTTATATTAAACTGAATTTAGATGGAACAGGTAAAAGTGATATTTCTACAGGAATTGCCTTTTTTGATCATATGTTAGACCAAATTGCACGTCACGGAAATATGGATGTAACTA